>JASFIV010000022.1:0-28740 GCA_050122475.1 Desulfobacterales bacterium
GATTTACTTCTCTTCTTGCAACGCATCCGAGACGAAGCGCATCGCTTTGCAATTTCCTTTCACCGCAAACGCAGAGGAAAAGCTGCTTTGCAATCAGAATTGGATGGAATTCCAGGTGTCGGTAAAACCAGAAAGGCTATTTTACTGAAGCACTTTAAAAGTATAAAAAAAATCCGGGAAGCCAGCATCGAGCAGCTCGATGCGCTTCCCGGAATTCCGTCTAAAACTGCCAAATCCATCCATCAATATTTTCATCCCGAATCAAAGTAGATTAAAGCTCAGAGTCTCATGATTCAGCGTTCCGGATATTGGCTTCTCGCTTCTTGCTGCTGGCAACTGGCGTCTGGCTGCAGGTTTCCTGCAACTGCTTCCCAACTTCCTGCCAGAAGCCAGAGACCAGCGGCCAGAGGCCCTATTTTGTTAAACCTTTGAACCCTGAACCTTTGAACCTTGAACCTACTAATAATCCAGCTTTGAAAGTATATCTTTGAGCTCCTGAACCGCATCAGCCGAATGCTGCAAAGCTACCTTTTCCGCTTCCGTCAGGGTGATCTCAATGATCTCTTCAGCACCTTTTGATCCCAGTTTGACCGGAACACCAATGAACAGATCCTTTATTCCGTATTCGCCCTCGAGATAAACGGCACAGGGTAAAATCTTCTTTTTATCTTTTAAAATCGATTCGGCCATTTCAACCGCAGCGGAAGCCGGGGCATAATAGGCGCTGCCGGTTTTTAACAGGCCGACGATTTCAGCGCCTCCGTTGCGCGTTCTATCAACTAAAGCATCGATGCGATCTTGCGGCATCAGCTCGGTAATGGGAATGCCGGCCACAGTTGAATATCGCGGCAACGGAACCATCGTATCGCCGTGTCCGCCAAGGACGAAAGCGTGGGTATTTTCGACCGACACATTCAGCTCCATGGCGATAAAGGCACGGAAACGGGCTGAATCCAACACCCCGGCCATGCCGATAACACGTTCCTTGGGAAAACCGCTCACCATATGGGCAACATGGCACATGGCATCCAGTGGATTGCTGACGATAATCAGAATCGAATTCGGTGATACGGCTGTAACCTGCTCGGTTACCGTCTTGACGATGCCGGCATTCGTACTGATCAGGTCATCACGGCTCATTCCCGGCTTTCGCGGTATGCCGGCCGTAATGATAACAATATCGGAATCAGCTGAAACGTCATAGGCATTGGCGCCCGTAAGCTGAGCATCATGTTTCTCGATCGGAGCGGCTTCGGTCAGATCAAGAGATTTGCCCTGAGGGACACCTTCGACAATATCGATGAGTACCACATCGCAAAGCTCTTTTTCCGCCAACCGCTGTGCAGCAGTGGCACCAACATTGCCGGCTCCGATAACCGTAATTTTCTTGTCCATTGGATCCTCCTTCCATGCGGATGCGCATAAAATGGGGCTAATAAATTGGCCCTATCGTATCTCTATTTAATGGTTCAAAAGTATATGATGTTGCAATATTAATCCGTTGGTTGTCAACAGATTTATCGGTTTACAGATATTGACAGAAAGCCCATAAATAAGATAAATTATTACTACTTTCAGCAATTTTTGGCTTTTTTTAGGTTGACAAAACAGCTGCTGATAGGAGAAGCATACGATTTCGGTGCCATTCTAATTCTTTTCGGAGGCTTGAAGTGGCTAACTATTGTATTTCTAAAGGAAATGTGATTCTGATCCGATAGGTGTATTAGAGAACCCGATATTTTAAAGAAAGACCTTATGGCAGTTGTTAATCTAAAAAAAAGACAAATCGAATGCAAAATCGTTTATTATGGGCCGGGACGATGTGGCAAGACCACGAATCTGGAATTTATCCATAAGAGCTTTAAAAAGCAAGTTATGGGAGAAATGGTCTCCATCAACACGGATGGCGACCGCACACTTTTCTTTGATTTTTTACCGCTGAACCTGGGCAAAGTGAGAGGATGCGACTTACGGGTTCAGTTATACACCGTTCCAGGACAGGTGCGCTACGGCTCTACGCGCAAGCTGGTGTTAAGGGGTGCTGATGGGATTATCTTTGTAGCCGATTCCCTTGAAGTCCGGCGTGAAAAAAACATGCTGTCATTGAGAGATCTGCAACAAAATTTGAAAGATTACGGTCTCAGCATATTTAAAGTGCCGCTGGTGATGCAGTTTAACAAAAGAGATCTGACCGGTGAAAATATATCGATCATGGATATAGAGAAAATGCACCACGATTTGAATCGTCAACTGAACGTTCCCGCTTTTCCGGGCAGCGCCTTAAAAGGAGAAGGCGTTGGTAAAACGCTGCATGCGTGTCTGAAATTGGTCATGCAATCAGTCCAGGACGAGCTCAGCTAGCGCTTCATTTATTTTTTTAGTGGTTCAATAGCCATTAGATTGTATAACTTATAGATAAAACACGAAAATATTTCGTGTTTTCCCATTTTTGCAGCAGGAGATGTTATTTAATTTTTAATACCGGACGTTTTTATGGTACAATTCAGCTATTGGAGGCATCCACGCCTTTTTCCCGTTTGATAATCGAACGCACTCGAATATGAATAACTCTGTGTCGCTATCAGGCAGCCTGGATTTTTTAAATCTGGGTGAATTATTAAATTTACTCGGCAGCAACGGTAGTTCCGGTGTGCTGCATATTAAAAGCAGCTACATAGCGGAAGCGGGATTGGTATATCTGGATAAAGGAAATCCGATAAACGCAACCAACGGGGCATTATCCGGTATAGATGCCATATTTTCCCTGTTCGGATGGACGGATGGTAATTTTGAATTCGTGCAGGAAGAACCCACCTGTCAAAAGACCATTACCAAAAGCCGAATGGAAATTATTCTGGACGGTTTGCGCCTGCTGGACGAAGGAAAAATCGAGAAAATCGGCCCGACAACTGCCGCCAGCCCCCAGTCCGAGAAAACGACTGTATCCGGCAAGGTTCCGCTGATCAAAGGTCCGCTGGTCGATTATTCTTACGTGGTTGACGAAGAAGGATTTTACGACGGGGATGAGATCGTGCAGGAAGGCAACCATGGTGACTGGATATGGGTTATTCTGGAAGGTATTGCAGAGATCAGCAAAAAAACGGAAAACGGTTCAATCGAAATATTGAGAATAGGGGACGGTGCCTTTCTGGGTAGTGTCGCAGCTCTGATTTCCGGAGGCCGCGTGCGCACGGCAACCGTTACAGCTGTAGGCAATGTGCAATTGGGCATGTTAGATTCGCAGCTGCTGGCCAATGAGCTGGCCAATGTATCAACCGATTTTAAAAACATTATAAACAGCGTTGATTCCCGCTTGAAGCAAGTTGTCGAAATGGCCGTTAAGATCAAAGAAAAACAACACGATCCCGCAAGTTATATCAAGGGCAAAAAACAATTGATTAAGCAGGGCCAGGATGAGGATCGACTATTTACGATAAAGGACGGTCAGGTGGTTATCGCCCGTAAAACCGAAAACGGCTACGTGCCGCTTGCCCAGCTTAAAAAGGGAGATTTTTTCGGGCGGATTCCATTTTTGGATATGGGGCATGAGCCTTATTCTGCAGCGGTATTTTCATCGGACGATCTCAAATTGTCTGCCGTTGACACCAAAAAGGTGGAATCAGAGCATCAGGAATTATCTTCTACCCTCAAAAACATTATCGAACACCTGGCAAACTCTGTCTCTGTAAGCACTCTGGTCACTTGTGACTATCAAAATCAGAAGACCTAAAGTCAATCACCCAAAACCAAAAACAAACCCCAAAATATGTGAGAATTATGACTAAAGAAGAAAAAAGAAAGCACACTCGAATCGACTCTCTGAATCTCTCCTATTTTTGTCTGGATGAAAACAATCAGATTATCAAGCAGGGTATGGGGCGTACGCTGAATGTATCTGAATCCGGGATTTTACTGGAAACCCATTTCCCGATTGATGAAAAGCACACCGTTACACTGACACTCGGACTGGAAGAAGACCTGGTCGAGATCACCGGGCGTCCGGTGCATAGCCGCACAAATCAAGATGGCAAACATGAGGTGGGGATTGAATTTCTCAAGACCAATAAAAAGGCACTTGCCGTTCTTAAACAATTTATTGACGCCTTTCAGGTTAAAAGTACATAAAGGAAAAAAATTCCGCAAATCTCTGCCTGCCCCTTGACCTTCATTACAGAATACCCCATATATAGTGGTTGTTAAATAACCGATGCGGTATTCGAATTTCCTATACAACCCCTTAAGCCGCAATCCCGTGTTGAAAACCAAGGACATGGGAAGCGGTACAAATACCCCGAGGCTGTCTTTTTTGTGCTTACATTTACTCAGCACTGGATGGTGGGGTGTTTGACCCTTTCAGATAAATGCAAAAACGGTCTTTCCACCGGATCGTTTTCGTTTACAATCAATTTGGAAGCTTCAAGTCGCTTGCACTGCCGGTGGTACCGTTGCGACGGCAGGATGGACGGATGATGTTTAATGTGTGGATATCTGATGATAACGCACCAGCAAAAACTTTTTGACACAGAGGAGTGAAAACCATGATTAAACCCGTCAGTGAAACCGAATTTTCAGAATTAAATCTATTAAAACGCGGCAAGGTTCGAGATGTCTATGATCTGGACGACTATCTGTTGATGGTTGCAACCGACCGTATATCTGCTTTCGATGTCGTCATGCCGGATCCGGTTCCCGACAAAGGCACTATTTTAACCCAGATTTCATTGTTCTGGTTTGATATCATGCAACCGCTCGTTGAAAATCATGTCATTGCAAGGGATGTCGAACAGTACCCATCTGTTTGCCGTCCGTACGCAGACGTTTTGCAGGGTCGCAGCATGCTGGTCAAAAAGGCCCAACCGCTGCCGATTGAATGCATTGTTCGCGGCTATATATCAGGGTCCGGATGGAAAGAATATTGCGAGACGGGAGCCGTTTGCGGCATATCATTACCAGAGGGATTGAAGGAATCCGAGCAATTGCCCGAGCCTATTTTTACACCATCCACCAAAGCAGAACTCGGCGAACACGATATCAATATCGACTTTAACGAAGCGGCGCGTCTGATCGGCCAAACGCAGGCTGAAAAGATCAGGGACCTCAGTTTGTCTATTTACAAAAAGGGCGCCGATCTGGCCGATGAACGCGGCATCATCATTGCCGACACAAAATTTGAATTTGGCCAAATTGATGATGATATCATTCTGATTGACGAAATTTTAACACCGGATTCGTCGCGGTTTTGGCCCAAGGAAAGCTATCGCCCGGGAGGGGCTCAAAAAAGCTACGATAAACAGTTTGTTCGTGATTATCTAAATACATTGGACTGGGACAAAAAAGCGCCTGGACCCGCTCTGCCCGGTGAGGTTGTTGCAAAAACGCGTCAAAAGTATTTGGAGGCTTTAACCCAGCTGACCGGCAACAGTCATGGACTCTAAACCATCTGATGGTCGTCAAGAAAGCAAATCCATTATACCGGTTCCCGTAGCCCGTAGCGACACGGTTTCACTGACGGATATTGACACCCAGGATACAACATATCGCATAACCACCCGCAACCAGCTGGAAGATCTACTGGATACGATTCCATCGCTAGGCTTGCTGCATCCACCGGTGTTGATCGAAAACACATCCGGTTACGCTGTTGTTAGCGGTTTTCGACGGATAGCCGCCTGCCGTCAGCTTGGGTGGAAATCGGTAAGCGCCAGAATCCATTCAGCCGATCAGGATCGGTTTCAAATAGCCCGGTTGGCCATTGCCGACAACAGCCTGCAACGGCCGCTGAATCTGATCGAGACGTCCCGGGCATTGAATTTGCTGATGGATACAAGCCCGAACCGACAACAGTTGGAAAAGGCAGCGCTTACGCTGGGGTTGCCGGTCAATCCTTCTATGGTAAAGAAAGTTCAGCAGCTCTGTCGGCTAGCGATCCCCATTCAGGAAGGCATTCTGTCTGATACCATCAGTTTGTCGATGGCCCTTGAACTAGGAAAAGTGGATGCGAAGGATGCTGAAATGCTCGTTGCGCTTTTCAACCGGCTTCAACTGGGGTTGAACAAGCAAAGGGAATTACTCCTGTTAGTCACCGAGATTGCTAAACGCGAAGATATTTCTATCCAGCAATTGATCGACGAACAACCGTTACAGGATATTTTGCAGAAAACGGAACTCGATCACGCGATTCAACGCCAACAAATCAGAACGTTGTTGCGACAAAGAAGGTATCCAACCATCGCTGAAGCCGAAGCGAACTACCAAAAACAGGTGCGACAGCTCAAACTCGGCAAGCATATCCAATTGGTCCCGCCCAGAGATTTTGAAGGCACCACTTATGCCATGACGCTGCATTTTAAAAATCGGCAGGACCTCAGCGATCTGAATCGAAAAATTAATAAAATAATCGAACATCCCGCGCTGGGTAAGATATTGAAGCGATAGACAACATGCGAATATCAAAACTTTTTATCGATCGGCAGGTCGCCGACCACCCTTTGACACAATCCATCCAAGCGCGGCTGGATGTGCCTGCGATTATCGTCCAAAGTGCGCAACAGGTGCACGAAATTGTTGAATCGACACCTGACCCTGTCCAAAGCGGAAAAGAAATTTTGTATTTATCCCGCAATCAGGGCGCTTTTTTTAAACGCTGCCCGGGTACACGCCATTATACCTGCTGTGATTACCGCATACTGCACATCGGAACTTTTTGTTACATGGATTGTGCGTATTGTATCTTGCAGACCTATTTTCATCCACCCGTCTTAGAGTATTTCGTTAATCATGAAGATCTTATTGCCGAACTCGATACGGTATTGGCGCAAAAAAGCATATTTCGAATCGGAACCGGTGAGTTTACCGATAGTTTGATCTGGACATTGTGGACCGATATCACAAAGTTACTGGTCGATCGCTTTGCCGATCAGGAGCACGCTGTCCTTGAGCTTAAAACCAAAACAACCGCAGTCGAACAACTACAGAGTCTAAATCACAATCGCAAAACCATCGCAGCCTGGTCCCTGAACACCCCAAAGATTATTCGTACCGAAGAGCGTGGCACAGCCGGTCTTTCCGCCAGGATAGACGCAGCTGCCCGATGTGAGCAATGGGGGTATCCGCTGGCCTTTCACTTTGACCCGCTCATTATTTATGACGGCTGTGAACAGGCGTACGCCCAGGTTCTCGAAAGTCTGTTTTCACGCCTGTCGGCCCAAAATATGGTCTGGATCAGTCTGGGAACCTTGCGGTTTCCGCCAACGGTTAAACCGCTAATCCAGAAACGCTTTCCGGATTCAAAAATTGTGTATGCCGAATTCATCAGAGGTTCTGATGGAAAAATGCGATATTTTAAGCCGCTGCGAATTGATCTGTATCGCAAAATCATCGCACGTATCCGAGAGCACGCGCCGGATGTTGTCGTTTATCTGTGTATGGAAGATGATGAGGTCTGGCAAAAGACATTGGGTTTTAAGCCCGATGATGTCGGCGGCCTGCCGCATATGCTGGACATGAGTGCAGTCAAGCACTGTCATCTTAAATTAGATGCTATCCTATAGTCAAAGTGTCTGTTGTCAGTTGTTTGTGGTCCGTAGCGCCTGGCTTTTTGTCTCGCCTTAAATCGCAACGGACAACTGACAACGAACAACGGACTGGATTTCACGCGTATGAAGCTCCGCACAACGTTATCGTTCGTTTGTTCATTGATTTGTTTGCTCGGTACCGCGTGTTCTGCTGATACCGATTATCGGGTGAAATGGGTTGTAGACGGTGACACGCTTGTGCTGACGGATGGGTCAAAGGTGCGCTATATCGGCATTAATGCGCCTGAATTGCAGCGTGAAGACCACATAGGCGAACCTTACGCCGATGAGGCCAAACGCTTCAATGCCCGCCTGGTCAATCACAAAAAGGTGCGGCTGGAATTCGACATCGAACCAAACGATCGTTTTCAAAGACGCCTGGCCTATGTTTTTCTAAAAGACGGCACCTTTGTTAACGCTGAAATGCTTTCACAGGGCTACGCTTATCTGCTGTATGTGCGGCCGAATGTGAAGTATCTGGCCACCTTGCTTGCTGCGCAGCAGGCGGCGATGTCGGCTAAAAGGGGTATCTGGTCTCACTGGCGCGAGCAAAGTGCAACCTATATCGGAAACAAACGATCCCGCCGATTCCATCTGCCCAGTTGCTCGTCAGGCAAACGCATCAAGCCCCAAAACCGTATTATCTTTGAGAAAAAATGGGAGGCTTACTGGGAAGGGTACGCACCGGCAAAACGGTGCCAGCCGGTGTTTTCAATCCCGCGCGATTAATTCAGCTCAGAGGACAGAGAACAGAAAACAGAGGTCAGTCAGGGCATTTCAGCTTGCATTTTTTCTCTCTGTCTTCTGACCTCTGTCTTCTGAAACGACAGGCCAGTACACGGCCTTATTCTCGACTCCGCTTGGTTTCTTCGATAATTTTTTCGGCGATCTGAGCGGGAACCTCATCATAATGTGAAAATTCCATCGTAAATATGCCTCGTCCCCCCGTCATCGAGCGCAAATCCGAAGCATAGCTTAAGAATTCCGCCATGGGTACCTGGGCATTAATTATCTGATTCTTCCCGGCATTGTCCATGCCCAAGACTTTGCCCCGGCGGCCATTGAGATCGCCCATGATATCGCCCATGAAGTCCTCCGGTGTGGTTACCTGCACTTTCATGATGGGCTCAAGCAGGGCGGGGGTGGCATTTTCGACGGCCTTTTTAAATGCCAGGGAGCCCGCTATCTTAAATGCCATTTCGGACGAATCCACCTGGTGATAGGAACCATCATCGAGGGTAACTTTGAAATCCACCGTCGGATAACCGGCCAGCACGCCTTTTTGAGCGGACTCAACAATCCCTTTTTCCACGGCCGGTATATACGTTTTGGGAATCACACCGCCGACGATTGCATCTACAAACTCGAAACCCTTCCCGCGGGGCAGAGGTTCAATTTGAATCCAGCAGTCACCATACTGACCATGACCGCCGGTTTGTTTTTTGTGCTTGCCCTGCACCCGGGCTTTGCCTTTTATGGTTTCCCGATAGGGAACCTTGGGTGTATTCAGCTGCGCTTCGACATTGAACTTTCGCTTGAGTTTTTCCAACGCCGTTTCAATATGAATCTGTCCCAGTCCTGAGAGCAGGATCTCTTTTGTTTCGGACACGCGATCCAGTTTGAGGGAAGGATCCTCTTCCAGAAGCTTGGTTAAGGAAATAAAAATTTTATCTTCATCCCCTTTGGACTTTGCGGTCATGGCAAAAGAAATCAGGCTGGGAAGCGGTTCCGTGCAGGCATACTGAATTTTATCACTGCTATCGCAGAGTGTATCGCCGGTGGCGGTTTCTTTTAATTTGGCTACTGCAACAATGGCGCCCGGGCCGGCCTCGGTTGCTGCTTTTTGTTCCTTGCCGGCAATGGAAAGGAGTTGCGTGAACCGTTCCTTGCTGTCTTTATTGGGATTGTAAAAGGTACCATCGCTCCCCAGTTTGCCGGAAACAACCCGGAATATCGTCAACCGACCCGCATAGGGATCCGCCAGCGTTTTGATCACATACCCTGAAAATGGCGCATTTTCATCCGGTGCTCTTTCGATTTCGTTGTCGCTGTCCGGATGAACCCCGTTTAGCGGCCCGCGATCGATTGGAGAGGGCATACTGGTAACGATAAAATCCATTAAAAGATCGATGCCGATATTTTTGGTCGCTGATCCACAAATCACCGGTACGAAGATGTGCGACAGCGTTCCAGTGCGCAAGGCTGCGTTCAATTCCTCATCCGATAGCGCTTCGCCTTCAAGATATTTTTCAATTAAACTATCGTCAGCCTCCGCAATGTTTTCAACCAAGGCCTCTCTTTCAGTTTCTACCAGATCCTGCATGTCTGCAGGTATGTCCTCTTTTTTGGCCTTGCCGTCGGCACCATAAACAAATGCTTGATTGCGAATCAGGTCGACAACGCCTTTAAACTCAGATTCCGAACCAATGGGCAATTGCAATATGATGGGTTTGGGTTCGAAGCTGACTTTGGCGTCTTCAAAGGTTCGGTTAAAATCAGCCCGCTCGCGATCCAAGCGGTTGATGAAAATGACGCAGGGCAATTTAAATTCTTTGGCAAACTCCCATGCCAGCTCGGTTTGGACTTTGACCCCATCAACTGCATCAATAACGACCACGATGCCGTCTGCGGCCTGCATGCAGCTTTTGGTATCTGAGAAAAAATTTTGATCACCCGGGGTGTCAATCAAATTGATGGTATGATTTTTCCAGCTGAATTGATGAAAACCACTGCTGATACTCGACCGGCGTTTGAGTTCTTCAGGCTCAAAATCCAGGGTCGAATTACCGTCATCAACGCTGCCCAGCCGTTTGATCACACCGGAATCATACAACAACGCCTCTGCAAGCGATGTTTTACCGGCACCCCCATGACCTATCATTGCAATGTTCCGGATACGCTCCACCTTTTCACTCATTACGCTACCTCTTTGTGTTGGTTTGTGAAGAATAAATTTTTAAACGTGATTCAGTATCTTTTATCTTCGAAAAAATCAAGCCCAAAATAGTCTTTCGCTCAATCTGAAATTATATCGCGATCGACTAAACCATCGACCGGTGGCCTCATCCATTGCCGGATAGATCAGAAAAATCTGATTCAGATTGATTGCTTTCCGGCCGCAAGAGCATAAAAAACTCTTGATTGCCCTTAGGCCCCTGTACAGGGGAAGGGTATGCGGATTCAGGCTTGAGCTGTCGACCGCGGAAATAATCTGCTAAAGTTTGGATAACCTGCTCATGCAGTTGCGGATCACGGACCACGCCGCCTTTGCCAACCTGACCCTTGCCGACTTCAAACTGCGGCTTGATCAGGGCCAGGATCGCGGCATTGGGCTTCATAAACTGGATGATAGCCGGGACGATAATTTTCAGTGAGATAAAGGAAACATCAATGGTTATCAAATCGACGCGTTCCGGAAGAGCATCCGCTGTCAGGTAGCGGGCATTGGTGCGCTCCATGACGATAACGCGCGGGTTCTGGCGTATTTTCCAGGCCAGTTGCCCATAGCCGACATCCACGGCGTAAACCCGTTTGGACCCATGCTGCAGCAGGCAATCGGTAAATCCGCCGGTGGATGCCCCCACATCCATGCATATGGCTGCGGTCACATCAAGGCAAAAGTGCTGCAAAGCGGCTTCGAGCTTAAGCCCCCCCCGGCTGACATACGCTAAATCGCTACCTTTACATTCAATGGTATCCGAAGACGAAACTGAAAATCCGGGCTTATCAACCCGTTGACCGTTGATAAAAACCTTTCCGGCCATAATCGCAGCCCGGGCGCGCTGACGGCTGACGAACCATCCCTTTTCAACAAGCATCAAATCCAATCGGTGTTTTTTGGCAGACACGAGAGCCTGATGGGAATTGCAATCGCAGGTTATTACCTGAGTCTTGCATGAAGTTGATTAAAGGACCTGACGATTCGACCACTGGGTATCCGAACTGGCAGCTGAGGCCATCAGCTGTTTGGCGCTATGGACAATGGCTTCGGCATCCACACCGTATTTTGATCGCAAAACCGCCTGAGGACCATGTTCGACGAATTTGTCCGCAATGCCGATGCGTTCAAGCTGGAAACCGGTAATACCGGCGTCATAGAGCGCTTCTAATACCGCACTGCCAAATCCGCCCTGACGGATATTTTCCTCAACGGTAATGATGCGGGGGATCTTCCTGGCCCAATCTCTGATCAAATCGATGTCCAATGGCTTTACAAACCGGCAGTTGACAATTGTCGCTGATATGCCTTCCCGGGCCATCTCAGAGCAGGCATCCAGTGCCTCACAAACGGATCGGCCAATAGCCAAAATCAGCACATCTTCGCCTTCTTTGAGGGTCTCGCCCTTTCCGATTTCCAGGGGCCGAATCGGATTCTCAAAAATTGCACCAGTGCCGGATCCCCTTGGGTATCGCAGGGCAGCCGGGCCATCGTGTTCAAGAGCGGTCAGCAGCATCCGGCGCAATTCGTTTTCGTCTTTCGGCGCCATGACCACCATGTTGGGCAGACTTCGCAAATAGCATAAATCAAAAAGACCATGATGGGTGGGGCCGTCTTCACCCACGATGCCGCCGCGATCGAGGGCAAAAACAACCGGCAGCGATTCAAGGCAGACATCATGCAAAATCTGGTCATAGGCGCGCTGTAAAAAAGTAGAATAAATGGCCACCACCGGCTTTAATCCCTCTATTGCCAGGCCTGCGGCAAAGGTAACGCCATGTTGCTCGGCAATTCCGACATCAAAAAATCTTTCCGGAAATCGTTTTGAAAATTCCCCTAAACCGGTACCCTCGGGCATCGCTGCTGTAACGGCATTGATTTTTGCATCCGCCTCGGCCAGTTGAACCATCGTATCGCCAAACACCCTGGTATAAGACGGGTGTGGGCTGGCTGCATCCAGACAGTTGCCGGTTTCGACTTCAAAACGGGTGCAGCCGTGAAAGTATACCGGGTTTTCTTCAGCCGGCGGATATCCTTTGCCTTTTTGGGTGGAAACATGTAAGAGCACCGGTTCTTTAAGGATTTTTACATTTTCGAGGATATCAATTAAGTGATTTAACTTGTGCCCGTTAATCGGACCGAAATATTCAAAATTAAATGCTTCAAACAACATCCCCGGCGTGACAAATGCTTTCAGGCTGTCTTCGGTCTTTTTGGCCACTTTGTAAATATCGTCACCGATTTTGGGCAATGATTTTAAAAATTCTCCCAATTCTTTACGCAGTTCGCGCACTTTCTTGCCGGAAAACTTGCGACTCAGAAAAGAAGAAAGGGCGCCGACATTGCGGGAGATTGACATTTCATTGTCATTGAGGATAACGAGCAGATTTTTATCTTTGAGTGTATCCCCGGCCTGATTGAGGCCTTCATAAGCAATACCGGCCGTCATAGATCCGTCCCCAATGACGGCGATCACCTTGGCATCTTCATCCTTTAACTCTTTGGCACAGGCGATGCCCAGACTGGCGGATATCGATGTGCTGCTGTGGCCGGTGCTGAAGGCATCGTAAGGGCTTTCGCTGCGACGGGTAAATCCGGATATACCATTAAACTGCCGCAGGGTATTAAATTGATCCCGTCTTCCGGTAAGCAACTTGTGCGCATAGGCCTGATGGCCGACATCCCAGATGACTTTTTCCCGCGGCGTATCAAAAACATAATGAATCGCGATGGCCAATTCAACGGCCCCCAGACTGGGTGCCAAATGACCGCCGGTTTGCGAGACGACTTCAACGATGGCCATTCGAATCTCTTCTGCCAGCAGCGGAAGCTCGTCGCGTGACAGCTTCTTTAAATCCGCCGGTGAATTGATCTGTTCCAATAGGCTCAATGAATTTTTCTCCAATTTTGTGCGATTAGCGATTTCTGTGGCGAATATAGCGCGCAATGGCTCGTAAGGGTTCAGCTTTTTGATCAAAGGCATCCAGCGCGGACAAAGCAGTGTCGACCAGCTGATCGGCAAATTCTTTGGATTCCGTCAAGCCCAGCAGGGCAGGGTAGGTTGTTTTGTGGCGCTGTTCATCGGTGCCAACGGCCTTACCCATTATCTCAGGATCGCCCTCAACATTTAAAATATCATCTGTTACCTGAAAGGCAAGTCCTATATTTTGAGCGTAGCGTTCAAGCATTTGAATCTGTGTCGAATTCACGCCTGCCAGCTCTGCTCCGCAACGGACAGAGGCCTCAATCAGAGCGCCGGTTTTTAACCGATGCATGGATTTCAGCTCCGCCAAGGACAATTGTTTTTTCTCTGAAGCCATATCCAGCATCTGACCTTGAATCATACCGCAATAACCAGCAGCGTGGGAAATGAGTTGAATCACACGCAGCCATTTGGCGGCATGCTCCGCTTTGTTGATGGCGATGGATGACAGCATTTGAAAAGCCAGTGTCAGCAGGGCGTCTCCAGCCAGAATGGCGGTGGCTTCATCAAAAGCTTTGTGGCAGGTGGGCTGGCCTCTGCGCATATCGTCATCGTCCATTGCTGGAAGGTCATCGTGAATCAGCGAATAGGTATGAATCATTTCGAGGGCACAGGCGGCCGGCATGACCTCCCGTGGGTCACCATCAATCGTTTCGGCTGCTGCCAGGCACAAAATAGGTCGAATGCGCTTGCCACCGGCCATCAGCGCATAGGACATGGCTTGCAGGAGACGATCGGGCTTATCTGCCGTTTTTAAGATGGCTTCCAGCGCCTGATTGATTCGCTGAGCCCTATTCGCGAGGTATGCCTTCAGGTCAAACATCTTTAAAACGTTATTCGTCGTTGGATTCGCCTTCAGGTCGAAATGGTTTGGTAACCACCTGACCGTCGGTGTTTTTAAGCAAAACAGACACTTTTTTTTCGGTTTCGTCCAGCTTGGCTGAGCAAAACTGGGTCAGTTTAATGCCTTCTTCAAATTTTTTAATCGCCTTTTCCAGAGGCAGTTCACCGTCCTCAAGTTCCTGAACAATGCGTTCAAGCTGTTTCATGGATTGCTCAAATGTTTTTTGGGCCATTTTTTAATTTTTCCTTTACCCTGCAAATGAGTGCGCCTTTGGATACGATGACCTCCAGGTCCTGATGGAGCGCAACTGCTTCCGGATCCAGCACAATTTTGGTCTCCGGAATCGTACGGGTGATACTATAGCCGCGTGCTAAAATGGCAACGGGGCTCAATGCCTCCAGTCTGGCGCTTAATTCCCGTAGATGGGCCAATTTATATTGTATAATTTTATTATATAATTCTAATAGCTTATTAACATTATAGTCAATTATCGCTTTAGAGTTTTCAATTCGCGCTAGCGGGCTACTCATCAACAATCGGTCTTGCCGCCATTGCAGCCGTTCGTTTTTGCGGTCCATTATCGTTCGAATATGGCGGCTCAAACGCGATGTTAGGTCATCCAATCGCAACCGCCAGTCCTGGGACTTTTTACGCGGGTCTGTCAGGCGTCTGGCAACATCGACCAGTGTATGCCGCCAGCGTTCGATCGTGTTGAGCATTCGATAGTGCAAATCAGCCGAAAAATTCCTAACCATTTGTAATAATTCATTTTTTACAGGCACTAGCAGTTCGGCGGCAGCCGAGGGCGTTGGCGCCCTCAAATCCGCCACAAAATCGGCTATGGTGTAATCGGTTTCATGGCCGACAGCTGAAATAAGCGGTACATTACAACTATAAATGGCCCGGGCGACCGCCTCGCTGTTAAACGCTTGTAAGTCCTCTAAGGATCCGCCACCGCGGGCCAAGATGGCAGCATCAAAGCCTGCCTGTTGATTGAGCAACTCCAGGGCAGCCACGATCTCATCCTCAGCACCATCGCCTTGAACCTTCACCGGCAATATCTGAATGTCCAGGTTTGCAAAGCGCCGGTCAATAATATTAAGAATATCATGAACCACTGCACCGGATGGTGAGGTGATCAGTGCAATTTTTTGCGGTAAAAACGGTATGGGTTGCTTATGTTGCTCGTCGAACAAGCCTTCTTGTGCCAGCCGGGCTTTTAGTTTTTCATAGGCAATTTGCAATGCGCCAACGCCTGAGGGTTCCATGTATTCCAATATGATCTGATAAGATCCACGCGGTTCATACACGCTCAGGCGTCCCATTCCGGTAACCCGCATGCCGTCTTCGGGCTCGAATTTGAGCTGCCGCTGCTGACCGCGAAACATGACGGCACTGATCTGTGAATCTGCATCTTTGAGGGTAAAATAAAAATGACCGGATAATGGGATTCGTAAATTTGAAATTTCACCAACAATCCAAATAAAAGGAAAGGTTTCTTCGAGTAGTGCTTTTATTTGATCCGTGAGCTCTGAAACCGTGTAAATTTTACGGATCGCGTCTTTTTCTTCAAATTCGTCGAAAAGGTCGTTCATGTGGTTAAGATTTCAGCGGTCATGTTATTAACATTGCCGATCGATTGCCGACAAATGGTCTTTTTTAGTATTTATCCAACGTCCGATAAGTTATATTATGTAAACTTTTTACCAAAGCCGCACAAATTCACGTTTTAGGCGGGCAATTTAGAAACAAATCGCCCTTCTGCAGCACCTCATTGAACATCGTATTTTTCAAGCAATTCACGAACTGCTGGCATGATATAAAGGTCCTCATGCGGTATGTTGGCCAGTTGCTCGGCCAGAATATGGATTTTTTCTGAGATAGGTTTATGTTTGTCCATAACAAACATATCTTGACCCCTGACCTTGCAGAAACCGCTTTTGACCCTAAAACCTGATGTTTTCAGGTTCTGTTCTGAAACCGTTATCTGCAATCGCTCGGCCAAATCTATCAGTTCTTGGTACAATTGCTCGGGCTTCATTTTATCAGATGAGTGCAAGTCTTGAAAATTGCAGCTGATGTGTTATTATAAGCTCTCAGCAAACAAAACTTACAGGAGGCATTAAATGCAAACCATATCAACAAATCAGACCCAAGTCCAGGTTCGTGTAAATGATTTTATTCGCAGTGTTTACAACTGGATGGCAATCGGCCTGGGGCTGACCGGTCTAGTGGCATTTTACATTGCCAACACCCCGACGCTTTTGGAGCTTATTTTTCGCAATCAGATCCTTTTCTTCGGTCTCATAATCGCTGAACTGGCCCTGGTATTTGTGATCAGCGCCCGCATTCAGCGCTTGCGAGCGTCGACCGCCACCGGTCTGTTTATTCTGTATTCGGTCTTAAACGGCGCAACCCTTTCGTTTATCTTTCTGATTTACACTCGTGCTTCCATTGCATCAACTTTTTTTGTTTGCGCGGCCACTTTCGTGGCCTGCAGCATCTATGGCTGGACCACAAAGCGCGATCTGACCTCCATGGGCGGCTTTTTGATGATGGGTCTGATCGGCATTATTATCGCTTCGGTGGTCAATATATTCGTTCGCAGCTCCGCCATGCACATGATCATCAGCTACATAGGCGTCCTAGTTTTCGTCGGTCTGACAGCCTATGACACCCAGAACCTCAAGGCTATGGCTGTCTCACAACCGGCAGATGTCGGTGCCAGCGCTGTGCGCAAAGGCGCCATTTTAGGGGCCTTGAAGCTATATCTGGATTTTATCAACCTGTTTCTGATGTTGCTGCGCATTCTCGGCAACCGCGAGTAAATTCCGTGTAAAAAAGGTCCCTTTTTTCAATCTTTGTGTCAATTGCAAATTGGCTTGTGCGACTGATTTAGGCTGCGCCTGCGCACAATTCGGGGATTTCCTTGACCTTGAAAAAATGGCTCGTTTTTAGGCCGGGATTCTCAACTTTTAAGGATAATTTGCGTAACCAGCAGATTATCCTATTTTTTTGGCTCAAATCTGCGCTAATCCCACGCCCGCCATCGCGAGCCACTCAGGTGAGGCGGGCGGGTGCGTAATCTGCGGATAAAATTTATTGGCAAATCATGCACTGCTGCCACTTTTAGCCCAGGGTGGCTTTGACAACATCAGCGATTTGTTGGCAGTATCGTTGGGTTTCAATTGCATCAGGGCCCTCGACCATAACCCGGCACAGAGGCTGTGTCCCTGAATACCGCACCAGCACTCTGCCCTTCTCCCCCAGCTGTGCCTCCACTGCGCGTATCGCTTCCATGAGCTGCGGTACGCTTTCAATCTCAGTTTTATGTTGAACGTCGATATTCAGCAATACCTGGGGCAATACGGTCATGATGCGACGCAACTCCGATAGTTTCTTTTGCTCATCGCGCATGGTCTGAATTAACCGGATAGCCGTCAGCATACCATCTCCGGTGGTGTGCTGATCGAGAAATATCATATGGCCAGAATCTTCACCACCGATAATGGCACCACTGGCACGCATCTGCTCCAGCACATAACGATCACCCACCGCGGTCATCATATGATCAATGCCCATATCTTTGAGCGCCAGGCGTAATCCCAGATTGCTCATGACGGTGCTGACCACCAAATTATTTTTCAACAGGCCTTTGTGCTTTAAATTGCGGGCACAAATTGCCAGGGTCCGGTCGCCGCTGATGACCTGTCCCTGCTCATCGACGGCAACCAAGCGGTCACCATCGCCGTCAAACGCCATCCCGATATCGGCTTTATAGGTCAAAACGCCGTCAATTAACGATTCAGGGTGTTCAGAGCCGCAATCCGCGTTGATATTCTTGCCGTTGGGTTCAATACTGATGGCTTCAACCGTGGCACCCAGATCGCGAAATAAGCGGGGTGCCACTGCATAGGTCGCTCCATTGGAACAATCCAAAACGACCTTCATCCCCTCAAATGGCATTGCGCCCGGCAGGGTATTTTTTAAAAATGCAAGGTAGCGATCGGATGCATCTGCAATCTGTCTCACCTTGCCCCTGATATGCTGGTTTTTGCCGGCAGGATTTTCTTGCCGTTCGGCCAGTATGAGACGTTCAATCTCATCTTCCTTGACATCTGGAAGCTTGTATCCTTCAGCATCGAATAATTTGATACCATTGTCGGTATACGGATTATGCGATGCTGAAATCACCATACCGGCCGCGGCATCGCATGTTGATACCAGACAGGCAATGGCCGGCGTGGGGATAACGCCTGCCAGAAGCGGGTCAGCACCAACGGAGCAGATGCCGTCTGCCAGCGCATTTTCGATCATCCTGCCGGACTGGCGCGTGTCTTTTCCAATCAGAATTTGCGTTTGCCGGGATGGCCGGTGAAAAAAAGATGCAACTGCCCGGCCGACATGAAATGATCCTTCGGCAGTTAACGGATATTCGTTGGCAACACCGCGGATACCATCGGTGCCAAATAGTCTACCCATCGGCTACCTCAATTTCATTTTGTGGTTAAAGTGATGGCCTAAAACGGTTGGATACGGCATTGCAGGATAATTCAATCCGAGTCCCCCCGCATAAATATAATGCGATCCTTATTTGAAAGACGGAATGATCGTTAAGGCACGCTTGACTATTTGATCAACGATTCCCTGCAGCCAGTCCGTCGCCAATTCGCCCTCGGATGGCGATAACTGCTGGATGACCGTGATATAATTCGGGCCGCTTTTCTGAATAGCTTCTCGTACCGTATCCAGAAAAGCATCCCGGCTGCGTTCATCGCCGATGACGTTCTGGTAGGACTCAAATAAATTCTGTAATTGCGCCCAATTTGCAATGAGTTCCTGTCGCTGTTTTGCGACAGCAGACTTTGTTGCCGGCGGCCCGTTCTGCGTCCCGGCCGGGTCTTCATTTTTTTGGTGGCAGAAACCGTTCAGTCGCTGAATGCGCTCTGATATGGCCCAGTTTAGTTTTTCTTTGAGCCCGGCCAGCAACGGCTCCGAAAAATCTTCTGAAAGAAACTGGCTGCGAACGTGGTGGTACCATTGATATAAAGCGATCAGATTGGCAATGTAAACCAGATTGTTGACAACCGTCCGGCGAACATTTCCGAGTTTGCCGGGCAAATACGATGTATTTCCTTCTTTAGTTGATCCGCCAAATATGAGGCGCCCGGGTCTGAGTTCATCTTTGCGCACGATTGTTCCGGCAGCCGCCGTGGTCCCGTAGGTCAGCCGGCAGGGGCCCACCAGCCCACCCTGCCCGCCGAGGAATATGGGGGCCTGATTGATCAGAACCCCTCGGGGCACATCGCCGATCAAAGAAGCCGTCGCCTTATCCTGATTGGGGGTAAAGTTAAAATGGATGTAGGAACTGCCGACTTCACTATGATTTTTGCGACTGGTTCCACCGGCCATCAGGCAGTCACAGAAATTGATCAAACTGCCCAGGGTAACAAATGGGAAAAGTATCGTATGCTTGGTACCGACGGTGTGGGCAATACTGGCCTGCTCCTCGAAAATACTGGCTTCACGCACATGCGCGCCTAACCCGGCTCTGGCTTTTGCCAGGAATACGGCCTTTTCAAAAAAGCCACCTTTCAGCTCAACACCAGCTCCAATTTGGCAATCTTTAACGGTGGCCGGTCCTTCCAGGCCGATTTTCACGTCACGAGAAATAACAGTGGAATTGCCGAAGAGCTTAGACCCGGCATAGAGCACGACGCCGTCTCCGGATATATGATCAACTTCGACCTCTTCGCCGATTTGAATACTATCCGGACAGTCAATCCGAACCCCTTTATCGATGAGCTGGTGTACCTTTGATTTTTTGGAATGCGACATGCGCAACCTCAATCCGGATCGGTCCTTACTGCAAATATATCAGATGGCCACGGGCCTAAAGTCAGGCCTTACCTTTTTGCCGGACTTCCTCTTTAATTCGTTGAATGTGCCCCCGCCCCAGACCTTTCACTTCGCAACCCAATTCAAAATATTGGTGAATTTTTTTATCATCCAGGACACCAAAACAGTCGATGATCGCAGCCGGCCGTCCAATCATTCGAACGACCGACTCGGGTTCGAGTTCCAGATATTCTTGATGGCGAACCGCAAAAATAACGGCATCAGCAAAAGGCAGCACCTTGGACAGGTCGGTTTCAATCCGGATTTCATCCAACCGGTCTTGATTGCGGAAAAAACGACTCATTGAATGATTCGGCCCCGGATACGTATCCTGTTTTTCAAGTTCCCACCAGCGTTTGACATAAGGGTCATTGACAGCAATTTCAGCGCCCATCTCGGCTAATTTGCGAACAATGATCTCCGAGCCGCTGTAACGCGTATCGCCCACGCCTTCACGATAGGCGGCCCCTAATAATACGACCTTTGATGCCGCAACAATTTTGCCCATGTTGCGCAACGCGTCCCTTACCAATTGCGGCACCCGCAATGAACGCGTGTCATTGATATCAATGGCTGCCGGTGTGATTTTAAACACGTTATCTTCAAATCCCATCAACGTATGATACGCCCACACCCCTAAACCGCCGTCTTTGGGCAAACAGTAGCCTCCAATACCCGGGCCGGGAAAAATCATATTGGAGTGGGTCGGCCGGACCTTAATGGCTTCAATCACCTTGATCAGGTCCACCCCATTGCGTTCAGCAAAAACGCTCCATTCATCCAGGAAAGCCAGCAGCGTGGCGCGGAAAGAATTTTCAACGATTTTGCAGGTCTCGCTTTCGATCGGTCGGTCCAATACCGTCAGCGGATATTGCTCGACATTGATGATTTCCGATAAAAAATCGCGCACGCGTTTACGGGCCGTTTCGTTGATACCGCTGCATACCCGCCAGAAATCACGTACCGAGGCGACATAATTACGACCCGGCATAACGCGTTCAAAGGAATGAGACAAAAGGGGCTCTGTGTCGGTCAAACCTCTTTTTTCAAACGCTTTCTTAACGATGGGATAAGCCACATATTCCGTTGTACCCGGTGGCACCGTGGTTTCAATTAAAACCAAACACTCGGGGCTGATCCTTTCGCCGATAATCTTCAGACTGTCTTCGAGGGCCGCGATATCGGCATTACCCTGTCGAACGTTGCCGAAAGTTTCCTTAAAATAGTCGCATTGCACATCCACAACCACCACATCGGCCAAGCTCAGCACATCATACGTATAGGTGGCGATCAACGTTTTTTTCTGCTTGACGCAGCGCTCGATCAGAGGGGCTACTTCGGGATCTTCAGCTTCTACCGGTGCAATACCTTTATTAATATAGGGTATTTTCCAGTACGAGCGCGTTGACGGTCGCTGCATACCAATGACAAATTTGTTGGGATTGCCGTCCGCATCAACCGAATCGGCCACAACACCGGCCATCACAGCACCGACAAAACCCACCCCCATCACCACGACAATTTCCCTACCCTTCAACCGCTCCTCTTTAACCTGGCGCTGAAGGCTTTTGAATTCTTTTTGATAGTCTTTTTCATCGGGTAGTTTGAACACCTCTCCGCGCGGGCAAACCGAAACCGCTCCATCCATACGCGTATCCTGCTGCTGTTTCGAATCCTGCATAGACATTCTCCGTTCACATTTGATAAGGTTAAATTTTCACTGCATTTCAATAAATTACCAACATTTTTTTAGGATTCTAACATAAGCAAGGCATAAAGCAAAGATAAATTGCGTTTGACCGGGAACGATGGCATCCTTATGGGCCTTTTAAAATAAAATTATTTCAATATGTTAAAACAAATCTACATTTTTTGGTATTGAAAGACAGCGCAAGTTATGATCTAATATGAACAGCTGGCTTCAATTGCCAGGAAATGTGTAATTGCCTAATTGACTAAGAAAGGAACCGAGTTTAATGGCACGCATACTGATTATTGATGACGAATCCCAGATTCGATCGATGCTTCGATTGATGCTGGAGAGAGTCGGCTATGAGGTTATTGAGGCCGCTGACGGCATGGAAGGAATCAGGCAATACAGAGATAATCCCGCTGATCTGATCATCACTGATTTAATCATGCCGAATAAGGACGGTATTGGTATGATCATCGAACTCAAAAAAGAGTTTCCTCAGGTGAAAATAATCGCGATGTCCGGCGGCGGCGTAAACCGCCCCGAGGGCTATCTGGATGGCGCCAAAAAACTGGGTGCCACGCGTACACTGACAAAACCGATCGATCGAGACAAAATGATTAACGCCGTAAAGGAGACCCTGAAAGCTGACACGGCTTCGGCTGAGCCGTCAATTTGAGGTCACCAGCCCTTTTTAAAAGCATTCCCAAGTGCGTTACAGTTGAAAAAATTGACAAGCCAAACTACCGCAAAATAGTTTTGTGTCATTTGGGTTGCGGCAATAGTTCCAACATATTTCAAAAACGGTTGCCGGGAGTTGTGGGGGCTGAAGTTTCGCCCGGCAGCCTCACCCGCTTATTTCCAACTCCATTATCAGCCGCCAACAAATATATTGCCTTTGCAAATTCTTCCAGATTATACTAAGCCCATATACAGGCATTTGAAAGGCGGGACTACACCTGCCTTGTGGCTGGAGGAAATTATAAGTGAAAAGGTTTACCATCATACTTGGCCTCATCTTCTTGTTGCCGCAGCTGGGCAAAGCCGATACCATTTATTTTAAAGATGGGATGAAAACCGTTTGTCAGGAAAAAGCCTGGGAAGAAGGTCAGGAAGTTAAATGTGAATATGAAGGCACGGTACTGAGTTATCAAAAGAAAGATGTTCTTCGCATCCAGAAAATAAATACTCCCCAAAAGGCGCCGCCCGCTGAACCCCAAGAAACCTCTGAACAGCCGGCTGCAACGGTGGCAACACCTTCCGCTGATATCAAAGCAACGGGTTCAAAGCCGAAACCACCCGAAAAAAAAGATTTAAAATCCCTGCCGGTTCAGCCAAGCGGTGTATCCAATACCAAAGGGCTTGAATTTTATAATCCGCGAAGACCGCAGAAATACTGGACCAGCGCTGTTGCCAAACACCAGACCTTTAATGAGGCCATCGCGGCATTGGCCAAGCAGTATGATCGCAGTCCTGACTGGATTAAGCAGCAGATGGGCGAAACCAATGACCTCGATGAAATTCATCAGAATCTGGCTCGCAGCAAATTAAATGCGTTGGTTGAACCGAAGGTGCAGACCGGAAAAAAAGTATCCGGTACGCTTTTCTACAACCCGCGAAGACCGCACAAGTATTGGACCAGTGCAACCGCAAAACACAAAACCTTTGAGGAAGCTGTGAATGCATTATCAACAGAGTACGGTCGTTCACAGCAGTGGGTTCAGCAATACATGGGAGAGTCGAATAACTTGGACGAAATTCATCAAAACTTAAGAAACCAAAAGCTATCAGAATCATCACCCTAGTGGATAATACAGACAAGGCATTTGCCTCGATGTTTGACCACATATGATCAATAATGGCACTTGCTGTCAGTTTTGGCAAACGGCCTGGGCTTTTGGGGCTTACCGAATATTGACAATTTGGCTGTTTTCCTGTAGGATTTGGTTAAATTATATTGTAATATAGACTATTTATAAAGCATAGGGGTATCGTTTTCGCAGCAGATTTTGTTGGTTGCGATTTTTTTGAAAGGGCCAGCGTTTATGATTTCATTCAGTCGCGATGTGGTTGCACTCGTTCGGATTTTTGCAAGCTGTCTAACGGCCGGGTTCCTGATTTTTTTCATATCCTCTTTATCGGGTGAGGACCTCATTAAAAACAACAGCACCGTCGCTGATTTAGACAGGATATTAGCTGAAATTACAGTTGAATTGGATGGTGGCATCGAGGACCGTATCCGGCAACTGGGAGAAGTCCCTGACATCAATCCTTACAAAAAATTCTATTGTGCCGAGCTTGCCAAAGAAATCCATGAAGTCTCTTATTTAACAGAAAAACAAAAGATCCTGTTTGATGCTTATAATGTCCGAGATTTCGAAAACAAATCAAAGCGCTTGGTTTCTTTTTCAGAAACAGCGAATATGGAAGCCCTGAAGAACGAGCTGGAAATCGTAAAAAGAGAGCTTAAAAATTCTGTTAACCTGATTGATAAAAGGCGTAAAAAACTCGTACGTCAAAGGACAGCCTATATTATCCTCTTTTTCGTGCTCTGGATCGCCATCTATTTTTATTATAGCCGCGGCTTTTTGAAACGATAGGCCAACTATATTTTAACTTTTTGTTGAAATTAACAGCATTTCCGTTTCCAGATCGGTTGCAGCCAAACGGGTGACGGAAGCCGATTCATTATGTACCAATCATTTTACAATCTGAAAATTAAGCCGTTTCAAATTACAACGGACCCCAAATTTCTCTGGCTTGGTGAGAAGCATAAAGAAGCCCTGGCGACACTCAAATACGGCATCCTTGAAAACAAAGGGTTTCTCTTGCTCACCGGTGATGTGGGCACAGGCAAAACTGTTTTGATCCACGGCTTAATGAAGATTATCGATGTGTCTGCTATCGTGGCCACCATCTCGGATCCAGGACTCACCCCTATCGATTTTTTTAACTTTCTGTCTGAAGAGTTTAAAATGAACCGGCGCTTTGATAGCAAGGGCGCTTTTCTAATTCATCTCAAGCACTTTCTTCACAATGCGTCTTCTGCGGACAAAAAGGTCCTGCTGATTGTTGATGAAGCTCAACGCCTAAACCACGAGTTGATTGAGCAAATCCGTCTTTTGTCAAACATCGAGATGGATAACCGTAAATTGATCAACATTTTTTTTGTCGGGCAAAGCGAATTTAACAAAATGCTCAGCGAAGACCGTCACAAAGCCGTTCGGCAAAGAATTAGCGTTAGCTATCATCTCGATCCACTGACCGAGCAGGAAACCCGCCAGTATATCAATCATCGCCTCAATGTTGCTGGCTGCAAAAAAGAGCTCTTCAAACCCGAAGCCTTGCGCAGGATTTATTCATTTTCCCACGGTTATCCTCGACTGATTAATATTATTTGCGACCATGCCTTGCTTACCGGATATTCCGGCGGTAAGAAAGTTATCGATGCCGGCGTCATCAGGGAGTGTGAGAAAGAGCTTAAAATCCCGATCGACCAGCCTGAAAACCAGGAAAAGGAAGCCGAATTTTTTGAACCCAGAGAGGAAAATCCCTTTAAAGTGCTTCAAAATCAATCTACGGGAAAACGTATCGGATATTTCGCGGTTATTATTTTGCTGCTTGTGGTAACGGGTTATTTTCTTTTTGCGCTGCAATCGAAAGACGAGCCCCGCTGGAAAATGGAGGAAATCGCGCCGCAATCCTATGATTCCCCGACGTTAAAAGCCAAAGAAGCTTTCGTTCCAGGCGTCGTCGCTGAAACAAATGAGAAAAAAGACCAACCCAAAATCAAACGTTTTGATGAGCAGGCCATTGAAGGTAAAGAAATCGCTGCGCCGACGCAGTCGAACCTGCAGAATCAAACAGAAGACACTACCACGATTCCAAAGGTCAAGCCATTTCCCGATCGAAAAATCATCATTTACTTCAAACATAACTCCAACGATCTTCCGAATCAGGCTTACGATATGCTTGACCGCATCGCCGGCTTCATGGTCAGCAGCCCGGATGCCAGCATCAACATAAGAGGCTATACGGACTCATCCGGTGCTTATAGTTATAATGTGAGCGTTTCCCAGTTCAGGGCCAACATGGTCAAAGGGTATTTAGTGGGTAAAGGCGTTGATCCACTTAAAATAGAAGCGCTTGGATTGGGTCCCAAGAATCCGATTGCCAGCAATGCTACTGAAAAGGGCCGTGAGACAAATCGTCGGGTGGAAATTGAACTGAATATAGACAAACCCTAAATGCATGACGCAATCCTGCAAAGATTCAATTCATTGGCATTCTTGTTTTCGCTCATATCGCCTGTCTGAGTAGGAGTAATCTTGTCTGGGAGAGTTAGGTTCCGAAATGGAACTTGCTCTGCAATAATCCCAAAGTTGTTTTATTCACCGCAAGCGTTTTAATCTCTTCGGCAGAAATCCAGCGTGCCTCGACAGCATCATCTCCCGCCGCAAGCTCACCGGAAACGTAATCAGCTGATAGGTCAATAATGATGTAATGAAACCGTATGCCTTGCCTTTCATCCCGTTCGATAACATCAAAGGTGTAAATGGGTTTGGTAGCTCGAATCCGAATGCCGGTTTCTTCCCAAATTTCCCTTTCAGCCGCCTGTTGCAGCGTTTCGCCGATTTCTACGCTTCCGCCCGGAATCGCCCAGAGATTTTCAGCAGGCGGCTGTCCGCGGCGAACGAGTAAAACCCGATCCTCTTTGAACACCACGGCGCCCACAGCCACCCGGGGAGAGTCGGGATAATCGTTTTTCGAGTTGGATATGCGACTTTTCAAAATTTATGGATTCCTATTCTCGGCTTGATTTATTGGAGAAAAACAAATTGCGGATTTTGCTTGCGGATTGCAGATTCAAATACCAGGTCTTTCGACCTTTCACAATCCGAAATCAGCAATCTGCATTCCGAAATTTAAAGCACTCCAATACTCCAGTACTCCAATAGTTTATTTGCTGTAACTGATCCGATAAATTGCTCCAGCCTTGTCATCGGATACGAGCAGCGATCCATCGGCCATTTCAACAATATCCACCGGCCGTCCCCAGGCTCTGTTACCCTGAAGCCATCCTTCGGCAAATATTTCATAGCGAGGTCGCCGGTCGTTGTCAAAGAGCGCCAGAGTGATACGGTAGCCAATCGGGATACTGCGGTTCCATGACCCGTGTTCGGCCATAAAAATCTGATGGCGATACATGGATGGAAACATGCTGCCCTTATAAAATTTCATGCCCAGCGGCGCAACATGTGGGCCCAGTTTTAGTGCCGGTGGTGAAAATGCGTCACAGTTCCGTCGATTGCCATACTGAGGATCCGGTATCTCTCCGGCATGGCAGTAGGGAAAACCGAAATGCAGATCTTTTTGCGGGGCATGATGCAGTGTGTCTGGCGGCAGCTCATCACCCATCCAGTCTCGGCCGTTATTGGTAAACCAAAGCTCCTGATTCAACGGGTGCCAGTCAAAGCCCACCGTGTTGCGTACCCCACGGGTAAAGACCTCAAGACCACTGCCATCCAGCTGCATGCGCATGATGCTGGCATAGCGCGGGTCCTTTTGTTCGCAGACGTTGCAGGGCGCTCCGACCGGCACATAGAGCAAGCCATCCGGTCCGATGGCAATGTATTTCCAGCCGTGATGTTTATCCGTTGGAAAGTCATTACGAACGACAGCTGGCTTGGGTGGCGCCTGCAGCTGCTGTTCGATATTGTCATAGCGAAGCACACGGCTAACTTCAGCGACATACAGCGAGCCGTTCTTAAATGCCACTCCGTTGGGCATATTCAGTCCTTTGGCCAGGGTAACGACCGCGTCGGCAAGAAAATCGCCATTCCGATCCAAGACAGCGTAGACTTTCCCGGCTTTACGGGTTCCAACAAAAAGGGTCCCCGACGGGCTCAGCACCATGGAGCGGGCATTGGGAACATCGCTCGCATAAATAGCGATGCGAAATCCTGCGGGCAATTTAATCTGTTCGAGCGGAATATGTGCCTTTCTGCCGGCCGCATCTGCAACGCCTGTCATCAACAGAATGGCCATCAGGATCGTGAGGCCTTTGACTGCAAAAACGCACCATCGTCTCATCTCTGAAATCCCTCTTTTAAAAATGTCAGATTTATTGATTTATGACAGAACGATCAGCTGCTTATGAATAATTAAGTCATAAAATAGGCATAAAATTAATCCGATCAACAACTGTTATGGATTCTTGACAGCAGTCGGTCATTAACCTATGGTCCCAAGACTTGAACCTATCTGTTATTTTTGAGATGGTATCAGATTGTGCCGGGAATCCGGATATCGGGGTGCTGATTTCAATTAACACTTATAAGGCTAAAGGACGGCATTATGCATTTTCAATCTAAACTACCCGACCTTGAACTCACCATTTTTGCTGTGATGACGCAATGGGCAATTAAGCACAACGCTATTAACCTTTCCCAGGGTTTTCCGGATTTTGATACCTACCCTGAATTGATTTCGCTGGTTGAAAAATACATGCGTGAGGGACACAACCAGTACGCCCCCATGCAGGGCGTGTTGCCGCTACGAGAGCAAATTGCCGCAAAAGTATATGATACGTATGGCGCCCAATACAACCCGGCGACCGAGATAACGGTTACCTCCGGCGCCACCGAATCGATCTTTGCAGCAATTTCCGCCCTCGTTCAGACAGATGATGAGGTCATTATTTTCGAACCGGCCTATGATGCCTATGCACCCATCGTACAGCTAAACGGTGGTATACCGGTTTTTTTACAACTAAATTTTCCGGACTACGCCATCGATTGGAATGAACTT
>JASFIV010000023.1:0-28703 GCA_050122475.1 Desulfobacterales bacterium
ATAACATTATATCGATGGTCTGGCGCAAGAGCGTTATGAATGCCTGCATGAATCCGGTATGCGCCGTAACCGGGCTGACCATGTCACGCGCCATGAACGATCCGATCGTTTACCAGATCGTCGATGCCCTGGTAAAAGAATGCATCCAGATCGCCCGCGCCAATGAAATTGATCTGGGATGGGATTTTTATCCCCATGCCATGGAGTACATGCGCAATGCCGGCGATCATAAACCGTCTATGTTAATGGATATCGAAGCCGGTCGACGCACGGAAATTGATTTTATCAACGGCAAGTTTGTTGAATATGGTGCCCGCACAGCAACCCATACGCCGTATAATCACACCCTCAGTGCTCTGGTAAAGGGATTAGAATCAAAATAGCCGTTATGATCTCCAAGATAACTTATGCGGGTGTCGACGTGGGGGCATCGCGTACCAAAGTCGCCATCCTTGATAACAACAAAAATCTGATTGGCCATGCCGTTAAAAAATCCGGCACCGACTTTGCGGCCACCGCCGATACGTGCCTCGCAATTGCGCTAAAAATGGCTAGTAGCCAAAAAAGTGCTATCAAAAATACCATTTCAACCGGATACGGCCGCAAAAACGTATCGTTTGCTCGGGATACCAAAACAGAAATTGGCTGCCACGCCAAAGGGTGTTTTTTGTACTTTCCGTTTGCAACCACCATTATTGATATCGGCGGTCAGGACAACAAGGTCATCAAGCTCGACGCAGCAGGCAAGCGCACCGGGTTTAAAATGAATCGTAAATGCGCCGCCGGCACCGGTGCATTTCTGGAAGAAATGGCCATGCGCCTGGATGTCTCCCTGGAAGAGATGAACGGTCTCGCCAGCCAATCGGATAATATGGTCAAATTGGGAAGCTTCTGTACGGTGTTTTCAGCAACCGAGGTTCTGGAAAATATTCGCCGGGGCAAAAAGCTGCCGGATATCGTCAAAGGTGTTTATTATTCGATGATTAAACGCGTCCTTGAGATGGATGCCCTTACAGAAAAGGTCGTCCTGACCGGCGGTGTGGTGGCCCACAATGCCTATATGGTCAAAATGACCGAAGAAATGATCGGCCGCAAAATTCTTGTGCCGGAATACCCGCAGCTCACCGGAGCCATTGGCGCCGCGCTATACGCAATGCAGTCATAGCTGCACGCTTCTGGCCGCTGGCTTCTCGCATGAAGTTCTTGGCCATATGTCATTGAATCAAAAAAGATGCCAGCTGCCTGTAGTCAGGTGCCAGTGGCAGATTCTATGTGCCGGGGACCAGCGGTAAGATGAAAGAGGCAGTTGGGCAGATTCCAAGGATAGTGGAAAGTAAGAACATGTGGGGACATGTCATGTCAGATGAGAAAAAACCTGGGAGAAAAAAATTAAAAGCTGCGTCTGAAACCAGCCGTTTTATGGCAGATTATTATCATGAGCTGGATGCCGCTTCTAAAGCAGGCCGGCCCAAAATTGCCTGGTGCACCAGCGTGGGCCCGGCAGAAATCCTCAGGGCATTTGGATTTTTAGTTTATTTTCCGGAAACGCATGCCGCCATGCTGGGCGCAACACGCATGTCCACCGAACTGATTCCGGAAGCTAATGCATTGGGTTATTCGCCGGACATCTGTTCGTATCTCACCGCCGATATTGGCGCCTTTTTAAAAGGAGTGACGCCCCTCAGCCGGGTGTACAAAGGTATCGAAGAGATCCCCAAACCCGATGTACTGGTCTTCAACACCAATCAGTGTCGTGACGTGCAGGACTGGTTTGCCTGGTATGGTAAAAAATTTAATGCGCCTGTGCTGGGTATCTATACCCATCGAAATGTCGGCAAAGTTACTGAAGCTCATGTGGCCTCAATTGCAAACCAGATGCAGGAACTGGTGGAACCGCTGGAGAAGGTCTGCGGCCAATCACTTGACCTTGAACGCTTAAAACGCGTTGTCGCGCTTTCCCGTGAATGCTCCGAGCTATGGCGAGCCGTTCTTGAGACGGCGATCGCAAAACCATCTCCACTGACCTTTTTTGACGGCACCACGCTCATGGGACCGGCGGTGGTCGGCCGCGGAACCCAGGCTGCGATAGATGTTTATAAAAATTTGCTGGCCGAATTAAAGAACCGAATAAAGGATAAGGAAGGTGCCATCACAGAAGAACATTTCCGACTTTACTGGGACGGTATGCCGGTATGGGGCCGATTGCGAGCCCACTCAGATCTGTTTTCAGGATTAAAGGCCAATGTATTGGCGTCGACTTACTGCAACAGCTGGATTTTTTCGGCATTAGATGAAAATGATCCATTCAACAGTATGGCCAGAGCTTACACGGAACTGTTTATTGTGCGTTCAGACGATGAAAAAGAATCCTACCTCAAAAAAATGCTAAAATTGTATGAGGTGGATGGCGTCATTTATCACGATGCCAAAACCTGTCCAAACAATACCAATTGCCGTTACGGGATGCCTCAACGTTTAGAGAAACAAACGGGTTTGCCCAGTTTAACGATTAACGCTGATCTCAATGATCTTCGGCTGATTTCAGATGAACAGACCAAAACCAATGTGGAGGCATTTATCGAGCAGCTGGAAGAAAACCTATCCTAAATAAGCGTTTCAAATTGTAAGATGAAGATTTCTCAATTCTTTTAAAATTTTGACGATATTTAATTTGAAGCTGCTCTCAAAAATAGTAGATCACGTCCAAGGGCAAGGCGGAAACGACTCGGCTGAGCTCGTCGCAGGCCGATTCGAAAGTGGAGCATACACGTTAGTATTCGAGCATTTTGAATCGGTTTTCAACACAGCCCTTGGGCGTCAGATGCATCTTTGAGACAGCTTCACGGGGAGGTATGAGCATGGGCTACTGGATGAACTTGGGTCAAATCCAAAAAATTAACGCAAAAAAATTTCCGGAGACAGTGGCCTTAAAAGACGCAACGCGTGCGTTTACGTATCCGCAGATGAACAGCCGCATTAACAAATTGGCCAACAGCCTCACCTCCCTGGGCTTGCAGAAAGGTGATAAACTTGCGGTCCTGCTGGAAAATTGTATCGAAATCTGTGAGCTGTTCATGGCAACCGCCAAAGCCGGTATCATTATCGTGCCCATCAACTTTCGCCTGGTGTCTGCTGAAGTGGAATATATTGTCAACAATTCAGACGCCAAGGCCATGGTCGTTCACGATCGGTTTGCCGGCGTTGTGGAGCCCATCCGCTCCAATTTGCAAAACATTGGTGCTCAAAACTATGTGATTGTTGGCAAACCACAGGACGGATATCGTCCGTACGAAGATTTTATCAATACAGCAGCAGACACCGAACCAGACGCTGAAGTTGCCCCCCAGGATACCTGGATATTGATCTACACCTCTGGTACCACCGGAAAGCCGAAGGGTGTTATTCGCTCTCACGAATCCCATATTGCCTATTATCTGCATAATGCCGTTGATTTTGGATTTGACGAACACGATGTGTGCTTGAATGTCATGCCGCTATGCCATATCAACTCCATCTTTTTCACATTCACCTTTCTGTATATCGGCGGTTCTGCTTATATTCACCCGGCTTTAAACTTTAAACCTGAAGAAATTCTCAAAATTATCGAGAGCGAGAAAATCACATTTGTTTCCCTGATTCCCACCCATTATAACTTAATACTCAATGCCCCCGAAGATGCCAAAAATCGCGATGTCAGCTCAATCCGTAAGTTGCTGTGTTCTTCGGCACCCGGTCGTAAAAGCATGAAGCAGGCGGTCATGGAATTTTTCCCGGGTGTCAAGCTTTACGAGGCTTACGGTTCAACCGAGGCCGGCATGGTCACCATCTTGAAACCCGAATACCAGATGACGAAACTGGGCTCTATCGGCTTTGAATGTATCGGTACTGACTTTTTAAAGATCCTCGATATCGATGGCAATCAAGTGACAGTCGGGGAAATCGGTGAATTGTACTCACGAGGACCCATGCTGTTTGATAAATACTACAAGCTGCCCGAGCAAACCGAGGAATCGTTTAAACACGGCTTTTTTTCGGCTGGTGATATGGCTAGACAGGATGAAGACGGCTTTTATTACCTGGTGGATCGCAAAAAAAACATGATCATTACCGGCGGGGAAAATGTTTATCCCAGCGAGGTGGAGGAAGTGGTCGGTAACATCGAAGGTGTTTTTGACTGTGCCGTTATTGGGCTTCCCGATGAAAAATGGGGAGAAAAAGTCAGCGCCGTTATCATTCGAAAGCCGGGTTTTGATGACAGCCAGTTGAATGAACAGGATGTTATCCAGGCCTGCAAGGGCAAAATGGCGGGTTACAAATGCCCCAAACAGGTGATCTTTATCGGAGAAAACGACATGCCCCGCACCGGCACCGGAAAAATCCTTCACCGCATACTGAGAGAACAATTCGGGTAAGTCCCTGTCGCGACATTTTTTCTATTAAGAGGATTGCAGCGTATTTTCTAAATCAATTATTATCGTAACCATGGAACATTGGAATAATGGAATGATGGGTTCCAAGAGCAAATCATCCATTATAGAAAATTATCGTCAAAACTGAATTTTGCCATTCGTCCCAAAAGGCCGTATTCATACACCCATTATTCCTGCATTCCAAAATCCCAACATTCCATTTTGACTTATGAGAGTAACGAGCATTCAGCTGGCGATGTCCGATCAGCCCAAGGAAAAAAACGTAGAACATGCGCTCGGCCTGATCGACCATGCACCTCCCAGCGATCTGATTTTGTTGCCGGAAATCTGGCCCTGCGGTTTTTTTTCCTTTGATCGCTACCAACGTGACAGCGAGGCCATCAATGGCCCCATCGTCACTCAATTTAAATCGGCGGCTCGCAAGCGGAAATGTCATATTTTTATGGGCAGCATGGTGGAAAATGACAATGGTCATTTATACAACACCAGTATCTTATTAAATCCCTCCGGCGAAATTGAGGCCTGCTATCGCAAAATTCATCTATTTGGGTACCAGTCCGAGGAGACCACCCTTCTTAAACCGGGCACAGATGTCGTTGTCGCCGAAACCCCCTGGGGCAAAAGCGGGCTTTCAACCTGTTATGACCTGCGCTTCCCTGAACTTTATCGCCTTATGGTCGATAAAGGAGCTGCCTTTTTTTTGGTGGCGTCTGCCTGGCCCCACGTCCGCCTGGCGGCCTGGAAACTGTTTAACCGCTGTCGTGCGCACGAAAATCTTGCCTTTCTGATTTCATGCAATTGCGCCGGTGCCAACCGGGGCAAAAAATACGCCGGAAACAGCATGATTGTCGATCCGCTGGGTCAGGTGCTGGCTGAAGGTAGTGAAGAAGAGGACTATGTGACTGCCGAAATTGACCCGGGCCAGGTCAATGCAATCCGTCAAAAGTTTCCAGCTCTGCAAGACCGCAGGCTGATTTGATCTCCCTCGAATTTTATTCCAGAACTGCCATATCATTTCCGATTTACTTAAGCCCGGATGTGATCTACTGTGAATGTTTGCAGCGCATAACCTTTCGGCAATTTTCATAAAAACGCCTAATGATCGAGCGCTCGTTCATTTTACAGTTTTAGGCGAATACCTGCTCCATCGCCGATCACCGCTCAAACCGGATCAAACTAAAGGGTATATGTTGTTTTTATTTATATAATAACAAATGGTTATACAATATTCAGAGAGGATACTTTGAAAAACTTGACAAGGAAAATTGAGACGTGTTAGTTTATTGATTGAGCGCTCGTTCAGGTAATTAATGTCCGGGTAAATTTAGCTGAATTTAAAATGATTCCATAAGGTTAAAATGCAAGATCTACCCCGAACAAAGGATATACCCACCCAGGTCAAGGACCCTGATCTGGTCAACCGCCGCCGCCGTCAGATTGCGGATGCTGCCGTTCAGCTGTTTATTGATAAGGGCTTTCACAAAACGACTACGCGCCAAATTGCGCGGGCCGCCGGATTCTCGATAGGATCATTATACGAATATTTTGCATCCAAGGAAGATATTTTGTATATGGTGTGCGAAGCCATTCATGCAGAAGTTGAACGGGGTGTAACCGCAGCCATGTCCCAGGCAAAAGGCGGCCGTGATGCCCTGGTGAAAATTATCCATGAGTATTTTATGGTTTGCCACCAGATGAGCGATTTTATACTTTTGATTTATCAGGAGACCCAATCGCTGCCGTCACAATGGCAAAAACGCGTTCTGGAAAATGAGCTTACGATTACGGGCCTTTTTGTCAAAGCGCTGGCCCGCATCGCCAAATCCGGCGATCTCATCAACCTTAAAGAAAATAACCTGGAGCTGGCCGCTCATAATATTGTCGTCTTAGGGCATATGTGGACTTTCCGGCGCTGGTATTTGGCCCACCATTATAGCATTGAAGATTATATCAAACTTCAGACCGGCATTATTCTGGGAATGTATGCCGGTGATAGAAAATGAGCGCCCTTCTTTTTTCGACTCACGCTTGACCGTTGATGACAAAGGCGATTTTTAATCTGTATTAAGGAGGCAAAATGACTGCTGAGGTCGAAGTATACAAACCCGAAAATTACATCCGCGTCGTTACAGCAACCTCGCTTTTCGATGGCCATGATGCCGCCATTAATATTATGCGCCGAATTCTGCAGGATACCGGTGTTGAAGTCATTCACCTAGGACATAATCGATCTGTTCAAGAGATCGTGGACGCTGCCATTGAAGAAGATGCCCAGGGAATCGCGGTATCCAGTTACCAGGGCGGTCATATCGAATTTTTTAAATATATGGTCGATCTTTTAAAGGAACGGGGAGCGTCCCATATCAAGGTTTTCGGTGGCGGCGGCGGCGTGATTGTTCCAGACGAGATTGCAGAACTCGAATCGTATGGCGTAACCAAAATTTACTCACCCGAAGATGGCGCTCAGCTGGGGTTGCAGGGGATGATCAATCATATGGTTGCGGCTATTGATTTCTCAACGGTAAAAAAAGATGCTTTTGCCTTTGATGATCTGTCTCCGGACAATAAATTGCTAGTGGCCAATCTGATAACGGTGGCAGAATATGCCAAGGCCCAGGAAAACGGAGATCTAGCAGCCCTGCGAGCCGAACTCGCAAAAAAAATCGGCAAGCGTAAACCTCCGGTAATCGGCATAACCGGCACCGGTGGAGCCGGCAAATCCTCATTGACCGATGAATTGATTTTACGCATGCTGCACGATATCAAAGATATCCATATTGCCATCATCAGCTGTGATCCTTCCAGACGCAAGACCGGCGGAGCGCTGCTCGGTGATCGAATTCGTATGAATGCCATCGGCAACCCGAGGGTATACTTGCGTTCCCTGGCCACGCGACAATCCCAGACAGAGATACCCTCCATATTGGGAGAAGCAATTGAAGCCGTACAGGCTGCCGGCTATGACTTAATTATCGCCGAAACAGCCGGAATCGGCCAGGGGGACTCCCGCATTATTGATATGGTGGATCTGTCCATTTATGTGATGACCAGCGAATTCGGGGCCGCCTCACAACTCGAAAAAATTGATATGCTGGATTTTGCTGACCTGGTGGTCGTCAATAAATTCGAAAAACGGGGCGGTGAGGATGCGGTGCGCGACGTTCGCAAACAGGTCCAGCGCAACCGCAAGGCCTTCGATCAATCACCGGAAGACATGCCGGTCTTTGGAACCATCGCATCCAAGTTTAACGATGATGGCGTAACGGCACTCTATCATGCCATCATGGATGCGGTTAACGCAAAAACCGATGCGAAGTTCAAGTCCGCTTTGCCCAGACCCGAGATGCGCATATCGACATCCAAAACCATTATCATTCCACCCGAACGCACCCGTTATTTAAGCGAAATTGCCGATCAGATCAGAGCATATCACCAGGAAACCGCAGAGCAGGCAGAAGCCATCAGAAAAGTCTGGCACCTGAAAGAAGCCGCCGGCACGCTGGGCAGTGACGATCTGAAAGGTGATACCGGCCAACTGATAAACGCCTTCAAAGCACAAATTAAAGCAGCCGAGGCGACCTTGAAGCCGGAAACGGTTCAAACGCTTGAGGACTGGGAAAAAATTCGATCGACCTACGCTGAAAACGAACTGGCCTACCAGGTCCGTGATCGTGAAATCAGGGTGCCCCTGTTTTCAGAATCCTTATCGCATACCCGCATACCCAAAATTGAGCTGCCAAAGTTCAAAGACCCGGGTGAAATTTATCGCTGGTTGCGGGAAGAAAATGTCTCAGGACAATTTCCCTATACGGCCGGAGTATTCCCGTTAAAGCGCGTGGATGAGGACCCCACCCGTATGTTCGCCGGCGAAGGCGATCCGGCGCGCACCAATCGCCGCTTTAAGATGCTTTCGGCCAATTATGAGGCCAAGCGTCTGTCAACGGCATTTGATTCGGTCACTTTGTATGGCTGTGACCCGGACATTCGCCCGGACATATACGGTAAAGTCGGCACCTCGGGTGTGAGCATCTGTACCCTGGATGATGTCAAAATGCTTTACGATGGATTTGATCTATGCGCACCCAGTACATCGGTTTCGATGACCATCAACGGTCCGGCACCCATTATCCTGGCTATGTTTCTGAACACGGCCATCGATCAGCAGGTCGACAAATTAACGGCTGAAAACGGCAAGACGCCCTCCGATGAACAATATCAAGAAATACGCGCCAAAGTGCTGTCCAACGTTCGCGGCACGGTTCAAGCCGACATTCTTAAAGAAGACCAGGGACAAAATACCTGCATCTTTTCCATCGATTTTGCGTTAAAAATGATGGGGGATATCCAGCAATATTTTATCGAAAACCACGTTCGCAACTTTTATTCCGTGTCGATATCCGGATATCATATTGCTGAAGCCGGCGCCAATCCGATCACGCAACTGGCACTGACCCTGGCCAACGGGTTTACTTATGTGGAGTACTACCTTTCCAGGGGAATGCCCATTGACAGTTTTGCACCCAATCTTTCGTTTTTCTTCTCCAATGGGTTGGATCCGGAATACAATGTGATCGGTCGGGTGGCCCGACGAATCTGGGCGATTACCATGCGGGATAAATACGGCGGATCCGAACGCTCGCAGATGCTCAAATATCATATTCAAACCTCAGGCCGTTCCCTGCACAGCCAGGACATCCAGTTCAATGATGTCCGCACCACCCTGCAGGCGTTATGTGCCATCTACGATAATTGCAACAGCCTGCATACCAATGCCTTTGATGAAGCCATCACTACCCCCAGCGCAGAGTCGGTTAGACGTGCGCTGGCCATTCAATTGATCATTAACCGCGAATGGGGCCTGACAAGAAATGAAAACATGAACCAGGGCAGCTTCATCTTCGAAGAACTGACACGCCTGGTGGAAGAAGCAGTCTTAATGGAATTTGACCGCATTACCGAACGTGGCGGCGTTTTGGGGGCTATGGAAACCGGTTATCAGCGCAGCAAAATTCAGGAAGAATCGATTTACTATGAGACGCTCAAGCATACCGGTGAACTGCCCATCATCGGCGTCAACACCTTCCGTGATCCGCATGCCGACGGAGAGCAGCTTAGCGAGGCGATCGAACTGGCACGGGCCACCGAAGCCGAAAAACAATCGCAGCTCAGGCGACTGGCGGACTTTAAAAAGCGCCACGCACAGGAGGCTCCGGCTGCACTGGAGCGCCTGCAAAAGGTCGTGCTGTCCGGCGACAACATTTTCGCTGAACTGATGGAAGCCGTACGAACGTGCAGCCTGGGCCAGATCACCCAGGCGCTTTACGAAGTCGGCGGACAATATCGACGGAATATGTAAAGTTTCCTTATCTCCTGTTTTCTCTCAATCACCCCAATTGAGTATGTCTCAGGTGTCAGTGTTCAGGTGTCCGCAAATTTTTTCAGAGGACAGAGGTCAGAAATCAGAAGTCAGAAAAACATGTCATTGTGATTATTTGTCCTCTCATCTCTGTTATCTGTCATCAGACTTCTGTCCTCTGTGTACTGACACCTTTTGTAAGGGGCCTTTTTAAGGCCATAAAAGGGACTTCGGTATGGACAACTTAAAAGACCTAACACTGGGAAAAGTATTAGAGAACTCTGCAGCTGAGTCGCCGGATAAGGTCGCGATTGTAGACGGTGACAGGCGCACAACCTATGCGGAACTTAATGCAACGGCTGATGCTCTGGCGGCCGGCTTGGCAGGACTGGGCTTGGAAAAAGGCGACCGGGTGGCCATCTACATGAAAAACTCTTTGGAGCTCGTCACGGCTTTTTATGCCCTGCAAAAGATCGGGGTTGTCGTTGTCTGGATTAATGCGCTTTATCGCGTGCACGAGGCCGAATTCATCCTGAAAAATTCAGAAGCCAGAGGGCTTTTTATTGTCGACCAGTGGGACGGATATGATTATGTTGCTGAAATTCTAAAACTCAAATCCAATTTGCCCGAACTAGAACACATTGTGGTCGCCGGCAACAGCCAGGGTGCCGATGTCACCGATTATGGCCGCTTGATTGACAGCGGCACAGACAAGTCGTTGCCGGCTGTCGCCATCGATCCGCAGAAAGATCTGTGCATGCTGCTGTATACCTCAGGCACTACCGGGCGGCCCAAAGGCGCCATGATCAGACATTATGCGGCTGTGAGGGCCGGCCGGGAATACGCCCTGGGTACCGGCGCATCTGCCGATGATATTTTTATTGGTATTTTACCCATGAGCCATTCATATGGCTGCGGCTCCATTCTGGTGCAGCCCATTTTGCTGCAGGCCACGCTGATTCTAATGGATAAATTCGATGTGGTAGGCGCCTTTCAAATAATTGAGCGCGAAAAAATTACACTGCAGATGGGGGCACCGCCCCACTACATTCTTGAGCTGAATCACAAAAACAGATCCAACTTTGATCTGAGCTCGCTGCGTGCAGGACTAATCGCCGGAATGATTGCACCGGAGGGCTTGATCACACGGGTCGAAAAAGAGATGGATGTTTATCTGACATCCTTCTGGGGCGCTACCGAAGTCGGACCGGGACTGGCGACCATGTGCCCCTACCCTTCCGCGCTGGACGTTCGCGAAAAATATGTTGGCAAACCCATCGAAGGCACCCAGATGCAGGTGGTGGAACCTGTCACCCAAAAGCCCTTACCGGACGGTGAAATCGGGGAACTGACGATTCGCGGTTGGCATGTCATGCAGGGCTACTGGAAAAATCCTGCAGAAACAGCCAAGCAGATTGTGGATGACTGGCTGTTCATGGGCGATCTGGCATCTCGGGATGAAAACGGCTATTTTAAAATTTACGGGCGCACCAAAGATCTGATCAATCGTGGCGGCTATAAAATTTATCCTTATGAGCTGGAGTCATTGATCATCGATCATCCCAAAATCGAACAAGTGGCCGTGGTGGCAACACCCAACCCGGTGCTGGGGGAATCCATTTGTGCCTGTGTCATTCCGATCCCGGATGAAACCCCGACATTAAAAGAACTCCGGGAATTTGTGCAAGATAAGGTTGCGCCCCATAAACTGCCCGATGAACTGTGCATCATGGAGGACTTTCCAAAGCTGTCCGGCGGTGTGAAGCTCAAAAAATTCGGTAACGACGGCCTGACGGAGCTTGCAGCCCAAGACAAAAACCGTGAAAGGATCCGAAAATGATAACGGACCCCATTGCTACCAAAGCGCTCAAGCTCTTGCGGGAGATCAAATCCATAACTTTTGCCACCCTAAACAAAAGCCTACCAGCGGCACGCATCATTGATGTTATGCTCGTGAAAGAAGACGGGCTTTATTTTCTCACCGCCAGGGGTAAGTCATTTTATCGTCAACTCAAGGCTGATCCCAAAATCGCCATCTGCGGAATGAATCAAAATTATGTTACCGCACGAATTATTGGTGACATTAAATTTTGTCATAATAGAGACATTATCGATGAAATTTTCGAGCACAATCCCATGATGAACGATCTTTATCCCGGCGAAAAACGCGATATTCTGGAGGGCTTCCACCTGTATCGTGGCAAAGGTGAAATCTTCGACCTTTCGGTAGAGCCTCCCGGACGTGAACGCTTTGCGTTTGGTGGCGAAACGGTAAACCCGCCAGGATACACAATTACGAGCCGATGCACGGCTTGCGGTCTATGCATGGAAGCCTGCCCGGTGGGAGTGATTTCAGGGGGTGAGGTATATTTAATCGATGGATCGCATTGTCTGGAGTGCGGCCGCTGTGTGGAATTCTGTCCGGAAGATGCCGTCGAGGTCGCTAAGGGAATATAAAATATTGAAGGGTAAGATGCGAGTTAGATCACCATGGCATAGACAATCCCGGCATCCTTCCAGATGCTGACCGTATGACCGCCCTCTTTGATGATATATTTTCGGTCATCGTCAAATCGAATACCCACATCATTTTGATTGATCGCAAACAGTGATGCACATTTGCCTTTTGATCTGCACAACAGAAGGACTGCATCAATTTCCCAAAGTGTTGCGGATGCTGTATTGTTGAAAAAAGTCTTGACAATCAAACCGTGTTCATTGACCATCTGTGTCTGAGTTAACTACCGAGATGCGGGGACAGTAAGATTTCCAAAAAAAGTTTCGTTTTTCTGGTAATTCACCATCAACAAAAAAGGAGGGGACCATGAAAAAGATTATTTTGCTGATTTTTCTCGTTCTATGCTTCGGCTTTTTCAGCTCGGCCGGCGCCATAAAGGCTGAAGCTGCCAGCGTAAAGCTGACTTACAGTAATTTTTTCCCACCTGCTCATATCCAGAGCAAACTGGCCGAATCCTGGTGTAAAGAAGTTGAAAAACGCACCAATGGCCAGGTGGTCGTTGAGTACTTTCCGGGCCAGACCCTGACCAAAGCCAGGCAGGTTTATGACGGCGTCGTCGAAGGTATCTCAGATGTGGGTTTTTCGGTGCTGGCTTACACCCGTGGCCGATTTCCGGTCATTTCAGCGGTTGATTTGCCGCTGGGATACACCAGTGGTGTGGTTGCAACAAAAGTTGTCAATGCCGTTTATAACAAATTCCTACCCAAAGAGCTTATGGATACTCAGGTTATGTATCTGCATGCCCATGGACCGGGTCTTATTCATACCAAGGACAAGCCTGTACGAAAATTGGAAGATATGCAAGGGCTGAAATTCAGAGGCCATGGCACCAGTGCGCTTGTCGTCAAGGCGCTGGGCGGGACACCGGTTCCGAAACCCATGCCTGAAACCTATCAAATGCTGCAAAAAGGTGTGGTCAACGGTGCGGTCTATCCCTTCGAGGCCAATAAAGGTTGGAAACTGGGAGAGGTTACCAATTACGTGACCGCAAACTTTTCGGCGGCCTACACCACATCTTTCTTTGTGGTGATGAATAAACAGAAGTGGAACTCGCTGTCGCCCGATATCCAAAAGATTATTACTCAGATCAATGTTGAATGGGCGGACAAACATGGTGTGGCCTGGGACACCAGCGATGCGGAAGGGATCGTTTTTTTCCTGAATCAGGGTGGTCAAATTATTGGTCTTGACAGCAAAGAGGCGGACCGCTGGAAAAAAGCGGTCGCTCCGATCATTGACGAGTATGTCACCAAAGCCAATGAAAAAGGGCTGCCGGGTAAAGAGATTGTCGATTTTACCATCAAGACCCTCAATAGCCTGCAATAAACTTCACAACCGGGTGGACCCCGCCGACGGGTCCACCCCATTTAGCCTTAGCACACAGATATCTCTATGAAACCATTTTGGCGGTTTATTAACCGTATTCTCGAATCCATGAAAATTATTGGTGCTGCCTGCCTGGTGGGTATGATGCTTTTGACCTGTGCCGATGTGGTCGGACGGTTTTTCGGGCATCCCGTTTTTGGTTCGGTGGAAATTGTCGGTTTTATGGCCACGCTGGCAGTGACCATGGCCCTGCCCTACACTCATAAGGTTGAAGGCCATATCGGGGTAGAAATACTCGTGCGCTTGTTTTCCGAGAAAACCCAGACAAAAATTGAAATATGCACGGGCATTTTGAGCCTGGCTCTGTTTGCCATTGTGACCTGGCGTATGTGGATCTATGGCGGCACGATGAAGGAATCCGGTGAAGTCTCCATGAATCTCGAGCTTCCCGAGCATTACGTCATATATGTTGCCGCCTTCTGCCTGCTCGTATTTGCCTTCACTATCCTGCAAGATATCCTGGACAATATCAGAAAGCTAAAAGCCAAATGAATCCCACAATTGCCGGTATAATCGGAATCAGCGTGATGGTCCTCATGTTTTTTTCACGGATGCGAGTGGCCTACGTCATGACCATGATTGGCTTCTTGGGTTTTAGCATGATGATTTCATTTAAAGGAGGCCTCAACCTTCTGTCCAGAAACATTTATGAAGTTTTTTCATCTTACGGACTCACGACCATCCCGCTGTTTATTCTCATGGGCCAGCTGGCGTTCAACAGCGGCATCAGCAGCAGATTGTATGATACGGCCTATAAATTCCTTGGAAGCACCCGGGGCGGCCTGGCCATGGCGACGGTTTCAGCCTGCACCGGCTTTGGTGCGGTCTGCGGTTCCAGCCCAGCCACTGCGGCGACCATGGCAACAGTCGGTTTGCCCGAGATGAGGCGCTATAAGTATGCCGATGAGCTTTCAACAGGTTCGGTCGCTTCGGGGGGCGGACTGGGTATGATCATGCCACCCAGCGTGGTCCTCATCGTATATGGGGTTTTAACCGAGGAATCGATTGGAAAGCTCTTTGCTGCCGGAATTATGCCGGCCATCCTTGTTACGATTCTGTTTATTATCTCAATTTATATCCGTTGCCGGTTTGCACCTGATCAGGGTCCGCCCGGCGAAACCTTTACCTGGAAGCAAAAACTGAAATCCCTCAACGGGCTGATCGATACCCTTGCTGTATTTGGTCTTGTTATGGGGGGGCTGTTTTTTGGATTTTTCACACCAACAGAAGCTGCTGCAGTAGGCGCTTTTGGTGTTTTAGTCGTTTCTTTGATTCGCAGGCAGCTGACCTGGCAGGGATTTGTGAAATCGCTTTATGAAACCCTCAGAACGTCCTGTATGGTCATGCTATTAATCGCTGGTGCGGTTGTTTTCGGCAAATTTTTAGCCATCACACGAATTCCCTTTAACATTGCAACCTGGATCGGTGGATTTGATTTGCCGCCGTTTGTCATTCTATCAATGATTATCGGTGTATATTTCCTGGGCGGGTGTTTTATGGATGCGCTGGCGTTTGTCATGCTGACCATTCCAATATTTTTTCCCATTATTACCAGCCTCGGGTATGATCCAATATGGTTCGGGATTATTATTGTGATGGTCACCGAAATGGGTGTGATCACTCCGCCGGTGGGCATCAACGTGTATGTTGTTTACGGCGTGGCTCAGGGTGCCATCGGTGGCGTGCCCCTTGAATCGATTTTTAAAGGTGTCATGCCGTTTTTGCTGGCAGTAATTGTGGGCATTATCATTCTCATTGTTTTTCCCCAGATTATCCTGTACTTGCCAAATTTGATGTACTGACCGCTATCAAACAGTCAATGCTGTATGCCAGGCAGCGAAGCCATGCTGTGGATGCTAGATGGCAAGGATTTCGCTTAGATTGCGGATACTGTCGATGATGGCATCCGGCTGCTCTTTCTTTAATGCGTCGTAATCGTCAAATCCGGTCAGCACCCCAATCGTATGCATGCCCGCTGCTTTGCCCGATTGCATGTCGGTAGCAGTATCGCCCACATAAACACAATGTGCAGGTTTCAGCTCAAGCTGCCGGGCACACAAGATGAGCGGGCCCGGTGCCGGCTTTCTTTCTTTGACGTCATCAGATGTAATAATGACCTCGATTAGTTTGTCGACGCCGGCATTTTTTAACGGCACCATTTTGGTCTCTAAATAATGCTTTTGCGTAGAGGTGACCAGTCCGATCTTCAAACCCTTTGCCGACGCCATTTTAAGGGCACCATCTGCACCCTCTATGATATCCAGGTCATCGGCGAACATCTGGGGCGCGATTTCATTGATGACGGCCCAGGCCTCATCAATAATGTTTTCCCTGCGGCGCTGGACTTCCTGAGGCAGGACGAGTTCCCATTTGAAATCTTCGCTTTCGGCAGCCGCCAGAATTTTGCTGCGTGATACCGGTGGAAGCTCGAGACGTTCCAAAGCGATTTCAACGATTCTAAAATAGATGTCAATTGAATCGATTAAGGTTCCGTCCAGATCAAAAATCACTGCTGCCACTTTTAGTTTTTGTTTTGGCGACATATTCACATTTCCAATAGAACAATGCTTAGCAAAGCGCCATCTTCAACACTGAGGGTTGTTTTGATGTTTAACGGAGAGATTATCTCGATGATATTCTCGGCGTGAATCCTGACTTTTTCTTCGGGCATGAGGATGGCCCCGTTAACTTCTTCCAGCTTTACCGGAAAAGCTTTGGCATTACAGTACTTCGGATCAGGTGAAATCAATTCAACCCCTTCTTTTTGATCCAGCGACGTGATGATGGGAAGATCGTCTGGAGTGACTTCCAGGTTCAGTGTCCCTGGAAATGGCTTGAAGCCTAATTTCTCCTTACATTGCTGCAGCACCCAATCGATTCGGGTAAAAAAGGCGCCCTCTCCAGCGCCGCTCACAATCTTGCCGGTTATTTCCAAATGCTTTTCCATTAAGATCCTGACAAGCAATAAACATTTACATTAAAAACATATCCAGGCGAAATATTTACCACGAAAACACGAAATAAAAAAAGCACGAAATTTTTATTTATTTTCGTGTTTTCCTTTTTTAGTGCTTTCGTGGTTAATTTCGAATTCCAATTTTCCATTACGCCGATTTCTTTAATCTTGAAACCACTTCTGTTTCTGAAAATCATCCGGATCTTTGGGCAATTTTCCCTTAACGAGTTTTTGCAACTTGCTGATTAGCTCGTAATCCTCACCAAACTCAGCCATCAATGATTTGATTGCCCTTCCCAGCGTCTGATTGCAGGCCGACTGACATTCGCCGATAGCGTCTGCAGGCAATTGCTGGTAAGCTTCAAACAGATTATCCGCCCAGTTTGACAGCGCATTCGTATCGATCTCATCTTTTGACCGCCGATAAACGTAGCCTTCAAAGGCGCCGGCGGAGGCGGCAAATTCATAGATTTGTTGATAAATATGCATTTGAGAAACCTCACGCAAAGCCGCAAAGACGCAAAGCTTTTTTATAAGACGTTGAAACCTATTTTTTTAATTTGATTCTGATTTCGTTGTCGCGCGCATCGATCCGGTAATCCTTAAAATCGGTTTTTTCGATTATTGCTATTGCCTCTTCGCGCGAGTAGGTTTTAATCGGTTTGTGTAAACCGGACAGTTTAAAAAGCTTCAGAAAAAAGCGCTCACGCAGATTAAGGGATGCTTTCCATTTATGGCGGTCCACCGCATTACTCACCCGGGCCGGATCAAAAATCCAGGCGTCTCCGCCCGCTTTCAAGACACGGTACATTTCCTGGATAACCTTCACCGGATCCTTGAGCGAATGCAGCATACCGGTGCTAATCACCATATCAAAGGATGCATCTTCAAATTCAATACGACCGGCGTCGCCGACTTGAAACGTCAATCGATCAGACAGCCCTTCTTTGGCGGCATTTGAGCGCGCCATATCCAATAACCTGCGGCTCAAATCAATTCCAATGATATGAACGGTTTCAGATCTTTTGGCGATCTCAATCGGCAGATAGCCCGGTCCGGTGCCAATATCCAGAATCCGATCGCCTGACAGATGGGCAACGATTTCCACGGCCACATGACTGTAGTAGCTGTCAATGACCATCCGGGTGCCTTTTTCATAGGCCGACGCCAGCACACCCGGTATGCGTTCGATTTTAATCCATTGCCTCATAATAAAATTTAATATTTTTGAATAAGCACTAATCCTGAATGTTGTGACTGCCGGAAATTAAAACAGTGATAAGAAATTAAGTCAAACAATTTGCAGTTTACAGATCCAGCTTTATTATGTAATTGTGTATTGCATAAAAATTAATCGGAAGTTGAAATTTCTTTTCACCGCTTTCCATAATAATTTTTTGAACGATGGAATTGCGGTATAAGTGGTTGTAAAAAAACATCTGAAAACCATAATGTTTTTACAACCACTAAAAAGCAGCACGTCAAGCAAATTATAGAATAACGAATAAAGGAGGTCTGCGACTATGAGCAATGAAAATAACGTGTTTTACTGGCTGCCCTGTTCGGTGGTGTTCGTCAGCACCGCCCATGAAGACAAGAAAGATATCATGACCGCTACGGCCATGTTCGTATCGGAGAAAGAGCCTTTGCTGGTTATCAGCGTGGCCAAAGACCACCTGACAGAAAAGCTCATCACCCAATCCGGTAAATTTACCCTGGTGATTGCAGGAGCCGACCAGGAAAAATTGGCCATGCAGGTCGGCAGTGCCAAAGGTGATGATATGGATAAATTTGAGCGCTTTTCCATTGCAGCCACTACCGGATCCGGTAGTGCGGCCTTGATCCCGGAGGGGGCAGCAGCCTGGATGGAATGCGAAGTTGAAAGTAGCAAGGAGATTAAGGGCTACCAGCTTTTTATGGGCCGCGTTGTCAATCAGAACGATAGCGGCAAACCGCCACTGGTCTGGCATAAGGATGGGTTCTTTGGTTTAACTAAAGCTTAGACCAATTGTTATTGGTTATTTGTTATTTGTTATTAGTCAATTTGGAAATGTCGATATTTCGAATAACTAATAGCGAATAACCTTATCCTTAAAGGAATAAAATGGAGAAAAAACTCGTAGTTGCGGTGGTGGGGACCTTCGATTCCAAGGCTGAGGAGCATTTCTTCTTGAAAAAACGTATTGAACATCACGGTCTGAACACCTTGACTATTAATGTCGGCACCGCAGGCCCATCCCCGCAAACGGTTGATCTGGATTTATTCAATACGATCATCGAAAACAACCCAGCTGTTAGAGAAAGCAGAGACACGGCAATTGCCGCCATGATCGATGCCGCACGAGACAAAATTAAGAAATTGTATGAGCAAAATGAAATCGCCGGAGTGATCTCTGCCGGCGGCGGTACCGGCACCCATATCGGTACATCCATCATGCAAGAGCTTCCGCTGGGTGTTCCCAAGGTGATGGTTTCTACCGTGGCCTCGCGCAACATGGCCCAAACCGTCGGCACCAAAGACATTACCATGATTCACAGTGTCGCCGACCTGCTGGGTGTCAACAGTATTTCAGGGCGCATCCTGGATAAGGCTGCAGCCGGCATCAGTGGCATGGTCCAGGCCGGCTGGAATCCGGACTTGACAAAAAAACGAATCGCTCTGCCCTTTTTTGGATTTATCACTGCCGGGGCTGAGGCCACCCGACAGGCTTTAGAGGAACTGGGATACGAGGTTGTGCCCTTCCATGCCAACGGCATCGGTGGAATGGCCATGGAAGAACTGGCAGCCGAAGGTTATTTTGACGGCATTTTGGACTTCGCCACTCATGAACTGGCCGATCATTTGCTTGACGGCTATTGCGGTGATATCGGACCGCAGCGCTTCGAACCCGTCCCCGGGCAAACTATTCCGCGTCTGGTGGTACCGGGAGGATTGGATTGCGCGGTTTTGGAATTTACGCGCGACAATATTCCACCGCAATATCAAGATCGTCAGATCTTTTTTTATGACTTCCGCTCTGCCATTCGCCTCAACGAAGATGAAACGCGAACGCTGGCAAGTCAATTGACGGAAAAATTAAATAAGGGTTCACGCAATGTAAAAGTACTCGTTCCCCTGCAGGGATGGTCGGAGGCGGATCGTGACGGCGGCCCCCTGTATGACCCTTCCATGAATCGGTTTTTTACGCAACAGTTGCGCGAAAAACTTGATCCTCAAATTGACATACAGGAAGCGGATCTTCACATCAATGATGCAGAATTTGGAAAGATCGCAGCAAATTTAATGAGTGCCATGATGGCTTAAAAATTAAAAATGCGCATAGCAGATAAATAAAAGCATGCGCATTTCCATCACGACTTTTGGATGTTGCATTTTAAAGATTTGAGGTTGGGAAATCCAGAAATTGGATCACGATCTTCCTGACCGGTTAATACATTGGCATTCGCTTCTTCCCAGCCCTGATGGACGTGTATCGTGCCCGGTTGGATTCTTGGCGTCACATGTGTTTTGAGTTTTATTCCACCATGTTTAGTTATCACTTCAGCTATCTCACCATCCATCAGTCCGCAATGTTGTGCAGTGTCGGGATGAATCTCGAAAATAGGTTCGGGAAACATTTTACGGAGTTTAGGGATATAGCGGTACTGCCAGTGTGTATAACTTAGAATATTTCCCCCTGTGGTTAGAATAAGCGGAAACGCATCAGATTCACCGCGGTGTTTAAAGATATCGTTTCTGATGGGAGAGGGATCCATTCCAATATCTTTAAGCCTTTGCGGATAGATTTCTATTTTGCCTGATGGGGTACCAAAGCCACTGATCTCAAATTTATTGTACCGCCGCTTTTCATATTGATAAACACCGCCTTGGGCAATCAGATCCTGATAGGTAATCCCGACCCTGCTGAGTATATGATCTATCCCCTCTTTGCAGCTTTTCCATGGAAAATATTCACCCAATCCCATATGCTGCCCTAATTTAAACCAAATCATCTGATCCGGAAAACCATAAATCGGTTCAACAACCTTTCTTCTCAAGGTGATATACGGTAAATTTTGGTATATGTTTACCTTGTGTTCGTCTCTTTCAAGAAAGGTGCTCGCCGGAAGGACGACGTCTGCATCCCGGCAGTCCGGGGACAGAACAATATCGATAACAAGGAGAAATTCAAGCCGATTCAATGCCTTCCGGGTTCTGGGGCTGTCAGGCCATTCTAAAGAGGGATTGCCGCCTGCAATAATCATCCCTTTTATCGCATAAGGTTTTTCATCCAAGATCGCCTCTGGGAGGCTGAGGGCATGGGCTTCTTTGCGTGCCTGACAAAACAGCGGATATTTTCCCGAACCGATGGGAGCTGCGGATGGCTCGGGCAAGGGAGATGTTATGTCCTCTAATGCTGGCCTGGGTGTAAAAAGGTCACCTCCCGGGATGTCTAAATTGCCGGTCACTGCCTTGAGTATGGCCAACAGACGGGTGGTATTGACCCCATGGCTATGGTGCTCTAAACCATTTCCGGTAAATATGCCGGCGGATTTTCTTTTGGCGTATGATATGGCAACATGGCGAACCACATCGGGGGAGATACCAGTCAATGCTGCTCCCTTTTCCGGTGAAAACCGTTCTTCGATTACAGCTTGATAAAACGGCTCAAAATGGGGCACCCATTTTTGGGTGAAAGCTTTATCCCAAAGTCCCTCACGAAATATGACATGTAAAATATTCAGGACGAGGTTTTCATCTTGCCCCGGCTTAATCGGCAAATAGATATCTGCCTTAGAAGCGGTTTCAGTCTTTCTTGGATCTACCACCACGAGCGTGCCACCCCTCTTCTTGAATTTTCCAAGATCAGAGGGTGCATAGGGTTCATGGGAAACATATGGATTTGCCCCCCAAATGATTAGAAAACGCGAATGGGGGATATCGGGTTTTGTCAGATGACCAAAGGTAAGGGTCTCGCCCATGGTGCGGGCGGCATTACATAAGGAGCCGACGCCACAAAAGTTTGGTGTGCGATAGACATTCGCAAATCGTTTCATGTAATATTTGATCTCTTGATGACCAACACCTTCGCCATGATAAATCGCTAGTGTTTGCGGGCCATACTTGTCTTTCAACCATAAAAGTTTTTCTGCGATGAAAGTAAAAGCCTCTTCCCAGCCCGATGGAACCAGCTTATTTCCTTTTCGAATGAGCGGAGTAGAGAGGCGATTTGGAGAATAAAAAAGGTCCAAAGCTGCGCGCCCTTTCGCACATAACCAACCTCGATTGAAAGGATGAGCCTTAGATCCCTTAAGCGCTTCAGGCCGACCGTCTCTGACCATGACCTCAATACCACAGCCATGATCACACATTTTGCAAAGCGTTGTTACTGCCTGACGCTCTCCCATAATTTTTATGCCCTATTCCATTTTATCGTTTAGCGCTTCGATCTCTTTTAATCGCTGCTTAAGCGCTTCATCTGACAGCGTCAATGCAGTGGGCGTAAAAAACCACGACTGGTAGTGTTCCGCCAAATGATCATAAAGCTCTTTTGCAGTCAATCCCTGTCTCTTTTTCTCGGCCCAGAATCCGACTTCAGAAAAGCGCCACAGTTTGTCTGCATCTCGTGCGACCTTTTCTTCCAGACTATAAGCCTTTTTTCCGGAATCATGTCTTTTGACGATCTCGAGAATTTTATCGATCAGCCATGAATCAAATCCGATTGAGGCCAATATGTTTTGCGCAATGGCGGCCCCTTGTACTTCATGGATGCGATTAAGTCGCTCTGCTTTTTTACCCGCTGCGCGCACGCCATAGGCCATTGCGAGTTCTTGCGCATTCAAACAAGACCAGCCCACATCATGTAAAATGACCGCCGGCTCTATTATCCTTGGATTACCGCCTTCATGCTGCATGAGGTAAAGCGCATATTGATGGGATATTTCGGCGTGTCGCTTGTCTCCTCTGGCATTAAGATATGGCTCCGCCTTTTTAAATAACTGATGGATAACTTTGGACCACTCCATAATCTTGTTCCTACTTTAGTCCCGATGACCTGCCGACTGACTGATTGCCTGATCTATTTCCATACTTCCTGCATGGGTATTTTTCTTCCATAGCCGCATACATCATCCATCCACAGATACAACCGGTCGAACTGGGGAATATTTTTTACATGCCACCTGACAAAGCTGTGGAAGCGGCTATCCGGTTTGTTGAACACACATACCCGGATGCAATTGGCGCAATCCCCCTTATTGCGCACCCAGAATTGAAAGCATTTCTCCGGATTGATATACCATTTGTAAATCCCGGGGTTATTGGATATCGTGGGCCCTGCCATCGTTGGTTTGTCAAAACTTATCGCCTGCCCCGGACAGGCCTTGGCACACTTTCGACAAACTTCACACATCTCCCTGACGCCGATTTCAATCGGTTTGTCCGGTACCAGCGGCAGATTCGTGAGTACCTTGCTGATCCGCACTCGCGGGCCGTACCGCGGTGCAATTAAAAGACCATGGCGTCCGAGTTCGCCAAGACCGGCATCAACGGCCATTGGAATACTTAGCGCCGTATCATTGCCGCTGGGAATAGCCCCATAACCCAGATCCCGAATAAAATGAGCCACAGAAGAGGCCATGAAGGCCATCATTGAATAGCCCCGGCCTGTAGCGGCATTCTCACCATAGGCCGGCGCAGTCCGCATCAAGGTGTAATCCATCTCATGAAGCATGACGATGGCGTATTCAAACGTATCGGGGATATCATCGATGGCAGAATGATCAAGCGTACCAGGATGAAAGCGGTGTGTGTAGATCCAGCGTCGATCCACTCTACAGATTCCAACTGCCGATGCCCCCATGTAGATAGCCGCTTTTTTTACAATTTTCGTCATCTCCAACGGATCTGAAACAATCCACTTTTCTCCCGCCGGTATGCGGTCTCTGGCTTCAATCTCTGCTGAATCCGGGAACCATTCATACAGGCCCGCATTGCCGACAATATTGCCAAACCCCCACCATCTTTCCAGATACCATGATCCCATCGAGAAGGCCCAGTCCAGCAAGGTATAGCCTTGATCATTTTTAAAATTACGCACCCCATAGTGTTTTTTGCCCATTGCCAGAATTTCGGCATCAGACCTTTCGGTATCCCTTGGTCGAGAGAACATAGTGTTTCTCTGATCAAATCTTCCGGCATCACCTGATCCTAACATTCTTTGGCGTATTGTCATATTTTATCCTTTTCGCCCTTCAGATAACGACATGATCGGCTCTAACTTTATAAAATAGTCGAGACTGCCGATGAGATCATAGTGGCGATGTAAACAAGTTATTTAGCTGACGTTAAGCGTGTTCTCATAGGCATCTCTAATGGCTTTTGATAGATCAGAAGCTCCCATTTTTTTCTGCCGGCTGAGCCCTAGATTCAATTCATGCAGTCTCTCAAGTACTGTCAGGATTGATTTCAACTCTTGGAGGTATTCTCCTGCTGCTTCTTTCCCATATTTAGCCGCTTCGGCAATCGCATCAGCAGCTAGAAGTCCGCTTTTAAGAGCAGTGCCAATGCCCTCGAATGTTATGGGCAACAGCAGGCCGGCGGCATCTCCAACCAACAAAACATTGCCTGCGGCTGGAGAAAAATTCCCCGATATCAATGCCTCGTGAAGTCGTGGTATCAAACAACCATCCTTCCAAAGCACTTTGCTTTCGGGATTGAAACCGTATTTCGCTAAAATATGAATAATCTCCTTCTTCAGCTTTTTTATTCCACTGCCTTCAATCAGAAAGCAGTCTTGTTTGTGGTTAAGCCCAAAGCGAGGGCGCAAACGATATTTCGGGAAAAACCAGTGGAAATAATCCTTTTCTAAATCCAGGGTACCTTTATAGCATTCCCTTATGGGAACGGAAAATTGAACTTTTAACTCTGGAAACAATGACTTCCTGACAGCCGAAGCACCACCATCCGCTCCGATGACAAACCTGGCTTTAATCTCCTGAGGCTTTTTGTGCTGTATCATCGTAACGTTGCAGGCACCGGCCTTTTGATTTACCTGAATCACTTTGGCCCCATCCCATATTTCAACACCTGCTTCCTGCGCCTTCTGAATCATCCAGAAATCCAAATCTTTTCTCCAAGCCAGAGGCGTTTTGCACTTAATCATTCGGGGCCGCACACCAGGTACATGTATCAGATGTCCGGATAAATAATATGGTGAAACTAATACCTCTTTCGGAATTTTGCCAAATTCCTTTTCAATTATATCGTTGGCCCAAGGTCCCATAATCATACCAGAACAGACTTTGTCGCGCGGCATCCGTTTCCGTTCAACCAGCAGGGTTCGAAAACCCTTTTGAGCGCATTTTCGGGCGGCCACCGCCCCGCCGGGTCCACCGCCGACGACAACCGTATCATACATATGCTGACTTCCTTGATTCTTGAGATGCTGAACTGATGATTCGCAAAAATGCCTGCGCCGGCGGCGACAAATCGGCCCTTCTGGCAAAAATAATATCGGTCTGAACCCAAATGGGGCCCTCTTTGATATCCAGCGGCTTCAGCAATCCCATTTTTACTTCCAGCTCTATTTCTGGTTTATAAAGAAAAGATATTCCGCGTTCTTTGATTATATATTCTTTGATGAATTCAACGCTGCCGGCTTCCACCAGCACCGATGGTTTCACATCATGGGATTCCAGCAGGGACAAAATAGCATGCCGAGAACCCGAACCGCTTTCACGGATGATAATGGGCTCGTTTTTGAGCTCAAAAAGGGAAATCATCGATTTAGCGGCCAGCCGGTGATTGGCCGAGATCACCACGCAGAATTCTTCCTGGGTGTATGGAACAATTTTCAACTTGTTGAGGTGCGGCAATCGTCCAATGATGCCCAGATCGTATTTAAAGGCTGCAACGCTGTCCGCTATCTCCTGCGAGCTGCCGACTTTTAAAAAGACCTTAACCCTCGGGAAACTTTCTTGAAACCTGGACAGCAGCCCAGGCATCAAATGGCGTGCAAAACTGCGGGTGGTCCCGATGGTAAGAGAACCCTGGGTCAAGTCCCCGTAACTTTTGAGCACATATTCCATCTCATCGACGATCTTGAACATCCGCTTGGCGTAACCGTAAAGTACCTGGCCCACATCAGTGAGTTGAAGCTCCGTGCCGTGCTTGCGAAACAGTTTCACATTGAGCTGGTTCTCAAAGGCTTTAATTTGCATGGTCACTGCCGGCTGGGTGACATGCAGCGCCTCGGCAGCCTTGGTAATACTTTTTTCTTTGGCGGCCCGGTAAAATGCTCTGAGCTGATTTAAATTGATGTGCATAATCGATATTCGGAATTGGTATAAGAAAAACTTATGACGATATAAAATTAATTGGATTGACAAGTCAATCCAAAAAAATTAACTAAATTTATTACAATCAATTGAAATAAATGATTCTGATTTACCATACGATCCGAAATTAAAGGAGAGTGAGATGGCTGAATATGACGGAATTATCATAGGTGCCGGGCCCAACGGTTTGCTCACGGCCTCTTACTTGGCAAAAGCAGGCCTGAAAATCCTGCTGCTCGAGCGCAGATTCGAAATGGGGGGCGGATTGTGTTCAGAACAAATCACGATCCCAAGTTTTATCCACAACACCCACGCCATCTATATGCCTATGGTGGATTACGCTCCGTTTTTTCAGGATTTCAGACATGAAATGGAGGAAGTATATGATCTGAAGTTCATCCATCCCGATCCCGTCATGACCTTGACCCTTGAAGATGATCGCACCTTATCGGTCTATCAGGACGCCGAACGCACTGCAAAATCCATCGCTCAATTTTCCGAGAAAGATGCGCGTACCTATGTAAACGCAGCCGCAAAATTCAAGGAGTACATGGATGTCTTTATCGTACCGGCCACCTACTATCCGCCGCATCCAGCCATGGAAGCGATGACCAAAATGAAATCCCATGAAGTCGGGCAAGATCTTCAGGCCTTGCAACCCATGTCGCCCAGGGCAATAGTTGAAGAGCTCTTTGAAAACGAACACGTTCGCACATTATTTCTATATGCCTCCTGTATGTGGGGGTTGGATTATGATCTGGAGGGACTCGGTTTTTTGGTTCCGCTATACTTCAACCGGGCTGCCAACTACCGTCTGGTGGTGGGCGGAAGCCACCATCTGGCGCATGTGATGAGCAAGCTACTTTACAAAAATGGCGGAATGATCATCGGACCCAAACCGGTGAGCAAGATCGTCATCGAAAATGGCCGTGCCAAAGGCGTTGAAACCGCTGACGGCTATTATTATGAGGCAAATAAATTTATTGTCAGCAGTCTCAATCCGCATCAGACATTTCTGGAGTTGGTCGGTGAAGATCACCTGGCTTCTGATTTTGCAACACGCATCAAAGATTGGAAATGGGAGAAAACCAGTTTTTTCCATGTGCACCTGGCCCTGAATGAATCTCCACAGTTTAAAGCCGCTGAAGAAAATCCGGATGTGGTTAAATCCTTTATCCATTTATTCGGATATAATTCCTATCAAGAGTTGATCGACCATTATGATGCCATTCGCAATGGTGAATTGAGAAATTCGGGTTTTAACAGCTGCTTCCCTACCCTGCATGACCCCTCGCAAGCGCCGGCCGGCAAACATACTGCTTTGATATCCAATCACGCACCGTATCATTTGGCCGATGGTGGTGCGGAGCAATGGTACGACATCCGTGATCAGATAGCGGATCAATGTTTGGACAAATTAAGAAGGTACGTTCCCAATATCGATGAAGATACCATCATGTGGCGCTACATCACGACGCCCAAGGACATCCACAACAAATTTATCGATATGCAAGAGGGATCCTACAAGCAGGGCGCCTATCTGCCGCTCCAAATGGGATATTTGCGGCCTAACGAGCTCTGCGCCGAGTATGCCACGCCCATCAAAGATCTATATATTTGCGGTGCCTGCACTTATCCCGGAGGCACCATCCTGATGGCCAATGGATACAACGCCGCCAACCGGATTGCAGATGACTACGGCCTTGAGAAATGGTGGCAAAAACCACAATCCATCGTTCGAGCCGAGGAGCTTGGCCTCCTTTAGGAGTATAGCATTATGAAAGTCCAGTCTACCGGTTTGGGCAAAACAGTCATGCTGGCCCAGTTTAAAGAGCTTTTGAGCACCGAATACGACAACCAGCAGGTCTTACAGTTAACCATGGAATCGACCGAACCCTTACACTGGACAATTAAAGTTTACATGGAGCCTGCTGACCTGCGCACGGCTATTGTTATGGGACTCAAGCCTTCTGTGCTGTGGAAGGCTTTACTGGCGGTTGTCACGGGACAATTTTCATTATTTAAAAAGCCCACATCCGCAATCGCGGAACCGTCCACTGAAGTCAAGCCGCCACCGGTTGAATCAACCGCTGACTCGGCAGAACCGGAATCAGGGACACTTGCCAGTCCGCTGTCGGACCTGAAGGAATCCGAGGACGGCGACAAGCCGGTGAGTCCGTTGTCAAAGCTGAAAGGATAACATTTTATATTGAGGCTGAATTGGGCTGGACAAAATCTAATTAAACCATAATTCAAAATGATTAGCGCTGAAAGGAGCAGCGATTATGGCCGACATGAGCTTTGACGCCGTTATCGTCGGAGGCGGACATCACGCCACCATTATTGCCAATTACCTCCAAAATGCCGGACTGGAAACCGGTGTTTTTGAACGCCTGCAGGAGATTGGCGGAGGCGCCTGCGGAGACGAGCTCCCGGCTCCGGCTTTTTTGCAAAATCCCTGCGCTCACTTCACCCGCATGTTCGGCAATCCCGCTTATCACGATTTTAATCTCAGAAAATTCGGGCTGCATTATGTCTTTCCGGAAGGCAACGAGGCCATGGTTTTTCCGGATGAAACCTGTTTTGTCGGCTACACGGCCTTTCCGGTTGAGGATCCAGATACCGGCAAGGAAGGATTTTCCAACGAAAACTTCACCAAAACCTATAATGAGATCGCCCGATTTTCAAAAAAAGATGCGGACATGTATGAATGGATCACCGAGCGCTATGAAAAGCGCT
>JASFIV010000024.1:0-28001 GCA_050122475.1 Desulfobacterales bacterium
TATAAACCGAAGTCTTTCATCCATAGGCAACACTTTTCTCCACGCCATAGAGCACCTCCATGGCGTTATTATAATGTGTTACCTATGTTGCCGGTTTAAGTGTTACCTATGTACCCGGTTTGTACCCCCAACCTTTGAACCCTGAACTCTGAACCCAGAACCCTAACTCTGATCCTGCACCGGTATGCCGCGTGATCGGAGTTCGTCTCTGATTTTATCTGCCACGTCCCATTTCGCCGCTGCGCGGGCGCTCTCTCTTTTTTTAAGCAGGCGCTGTATATCCGGATCCGAATAAGCATCGAAGAAATTAAATACCTTCAAAACAGCGTTAATGTTGCGGAAGCCATCGACAATTTTTGCGGCATCGGTTGAATTCAATTGTTTGTTGAGGATGAGGGTATTCACCTTTTTGACAATCGTAAAAATGGCTGCCAGGGCTGCCGATATATTTAAATCATCATCCATTGCACTCATAAAGCCATTTTTAAGGTCGTACAGCAATTGCTCAATATCGGCATAAGCATCCCCGTGTTTGACACAGCGCAGATTGGAGATGCAGCGATCCAGACGTTCAAGCGCACGCCCGGCATCCGCCAGGCGCTCTTTTGAAAACGGTATCGGTTTACGATAGTGGCTGGAAAGCAGCCAAAAACGAATGACCCGGCCAGAATAGCCCATATTGACGAGTTCTGCGATCGTTAAGCCGGCGGCATGCTCATCCAATTTTTTACCATCCATTAGCACCCGGTCACAGTGGACGAAAAACCTGGCTAGCGGCTTTCCGGTTAAAGCAATCGCAATGGCATTCTCGTTCTCATGGTGGGGAAAGACCAACTCACGGCTGCTGGTGTGGAGGTCGAAACCCTCACCTAAGTATTTCAGCGAAATGGCTGCCGATTTTATATGCCAGGAGGGCCGGGCGTTTCCCCATTGCGTTTTGACAAAAATACCCCGCTTTAATTCAGACAGCTTGGAGCGCTTAAAAAGGGTAAAATCACGCGGATTTAGTTTTTCATAGTCATCAAGATCGACGGTGGCGCCGACCCTAATTTTATTGATATCTATCCCGGAAAGCTGGCCATAGCCATCCAGTCGCGAAATGTCAAAGTACAGCGATCGCAGCTTTTCATAGGCAATGCCTTTTTGAACCAGTTTCTCGCCCAGGGCCACCATGTCATCTACATGCTTGCTTGCCTGCGCATATACATTGGCCGGGGTAACCTCTAAAACAGCCAAATCCTCCTTGAATTGGGCAATATTGGCTTCGGTAAATTCGCCCAGATCGACACCCAGCTTTTCAGACCCGCTGATTGCTTTATCATCTAGATCATTGATATCGGTTAGATGATGGACCGCATACCCGCGGAACTCCAGGTAACGACATAATAAATCGGCAAACACGATGCGGCGCATTTCACCCAGGTGAGCACGGTCATGAGCGGTCGGGCCGCAGGAGTAAACCTGAACCTTTCCCGCAACCTGAGGTTCAAAAACCTCTTTTTTGCGGCTAAGGGTGTTAAACAATTTCAGGGATATCTCTTCCTGCACGGCAAAAAGTGAAGTGCTCAAGTAGCGTTCGCCGCTATCCGGGAATATGACGACCAGGGTGCCGTCGGTCATATTTTCGGCAACTTTACAGGCACCAGCCATGGCCGCACCGCTGCTCATCCCGACAAATATGCCTTCTTCCCTGGCCAGCCGGCGTGCCATTTCATAGGCCGCTTCGTCGTCGACATTGAGCTTTTGATCCAGACGTTCCTTTTCAAAGATTTCAGGGCAATAGGCCTCCTTCATGTTCTTCAATCCCTGAATCTTATGCCCCAGATAGGGTTCAATACCCACGACCTGAATGCTGGGGTCATAGGTCTTTAATTTTTTGGAAACGCCCATTAAGGTACCGCTGGTGCCCAGTGTGGCGACGAATGCGGTAATCAGCCCGTTGGTTTGTTGCCAGATTTCCTCTGCCGTGCCGTGGTAATGCGCCAGCCAGTTGGCTTCATTATTGAATTGATCGGGCAAAAAATAGGTATCCGGATTTTCGCGCGCCAAACGATAGGCCTCTTCAAGCGCCCCGTCGGTACCCAGGTGGCCGGGAGTTAACAGAATGTCAGCTCCCCGGGCTTTCAGGATCTTCTGGCGTTCGATGCTGACGGCATCAGACATGACAAGCAGCAAGCGGTATCCTTTGACGGTGCAAACCAGTGCCAGGCCGATACCGGTGTTGCCACTGGTGGGCTCGATGACGATTTTTTTGGGTGTCAGCTCCCCTGAACGTTCAGCTGCCTCGATCATCCAGAGCGCGGCACGATCTTTAATTGAACCACCGGGATTGAAATATTCAAGCTTGGCGAACATTTTTACGCCGGGGTTTGGATTTAGCTTTTGGATTTCAACCAGGGGCGTATTGCCGATGGCATCTAAAATAGAATTGCCCATATCGTCAGTTCAATTTCGGCCTAAATGATCGTTTCAAATCTCAACAAGCGCTCATTTTAGGATAGGACTCATGAAGCTTTGGGTTTGTGACGCTCATTTCAGATCATTGCGTATCATAGACCGGCGGTCACTCATAAATTATTTGAGAAAAGGCGCAAGTGTCTTGTGGATCTCAGCAAAAACGTGATCTGCGCTCTGGCCGGCATCGATTATCCGAAACCGCTGCGGTTCGAGTTTTGCCAGCTCAAGGTAGCCTGCTCTGACTTTTTTATGAAAGGCCAGGGTCTCATTTTCAAAGCGACTTTCACGTCCTGCCCTCTGGCCGCTGCTTAACTGCTGCCAGGCCCTTTCCAACCCCTGCTGCGGGGCAAGATCCAGCAAAAGCGTAACGTCCGGCTTTAGATTTTCAAACAGGATCCGGTGCAACTCCAAAAGCAATTCGACGTTCAGTCCTCTGGCAAATCCCTGATACACAAGAGTCGCATCAAAATACCGATCGCATATGATCGTTTTGCCGGCCGCCAGGGCAGGTCTGATAATCTCATTGATATGCTGGGCCCGATCTGCCAGGTAAAGCAACAACTCGGTCAACGGCTCGAGGGTATGGTTTTCCGGGTTCAGTAGAATCGAGCGTATATTTTCACCGATCACGGTCCCGCCTGGCTGGCGCGTTGTCACACATGCCATCCCGTGGTCAGTGAAAAATTCAGCCAGCCGATCGATCTGGGTTGTTTTGCCCGAGCCTTCGATACCTTCCAGGGTGATGAACATGGGATTCATTGCTTTTGGTTTGGCGGTAAAGCCCTAATTTTTATGCTGCTTGAAGATTTTGCCTTTTTTCATGCTTTCAAGCAGGTCGTAATCGGTCTGATCACATTTAATCGGCGTGATCGAAATGAAATCTTTGCACAGGGCCGAGCCGTCAATTTCGCTGGACTTGCCCTGAGGCAGGGAATCACACCCCTGCCAGTAATAGGCGCGATCGCGCGGATCTATTCTTTTTTCGATGTATTCCGGAAAGAAATCCATATCCAGCCGGCTGAATTGCACTCCGGCAATTTCTGCCATAGGTCGGTTTGGAATATTGACATTTAAAAATGTGCCGGCAGGCAGCCCGTGAGCATATACGTCCTTCGCCAATTGTGAGACGAACTCAGCAGCCGAGTCATAAGATTCAACCTGACGACTGTGAATGGAGACTGCGATGGCCAGGATACCGTACATGGTCGCCTCCTTAGCGGCAGCGACTGTTCCGGAATAATTAATATTGACGCCTACATTCGCACCCGGGTTAATACCGGATATCACCAAATCCGGTTTGGCTTTCAGAATTTCCAGCACGCCGAATTTAATGCAATCAGCCGGCGTCCCGGAGACAGCATAGCCTTCAAATGCGTTTGGGATCGAAACTTTGTGCGCGCGCAACGGTTGATTCAAGGTAATACCATGACCAACGGCACTCTGTTCTTGCTCCGGTGCAATGACCGCCACGCTATGATCAGGTGCCAGGTGGGCATATAGGGCTGCTAATCCCGGAGCATAAATTCCATCATCATTGGTCAACAAAATATTCATCATTACCCATTAGCACCCAATTGACTTTCCAACAATATCTTGACATATTTAGATATTCTGGATCTATATCCCAAATCCCAATTATATTCAAGTTTCAGCTAAGACGGTTGAATCACTTGCATCCGATTTTCCTTTTAAAGAAGCGTTTCATGACCGCTTTTGTAGGCTGTATGCTTTTCGCCTGTATCGCAGGGCCGCAATCGCTGCCCGCTCAGATTTTTAATTTGGATTCCGATCAGGTTTTAAAAGATGACAGCCGGCAGCCATGGGAGCTCCACGCCGACGAGGTCGCCTACGACCAACAGCTGGACCAATATGTTGCCCGCGGTAATGTTCAGATATCCAGGGGCGATATCCGTCTGACGGCTGATTTTATTCAATACGATCATAAGGCCCAGCGCGCATTTGCCCGCGGCAACGTGGTGCTAACTGTCGGCCAGGATATTCTTTCCGGCAGCACCATGGAGATCGATCTCGAAAACCAAAGGGGCTCTATTGAAAATGCCAATTTATTTTTAAAGGAAAATAATTTCCATATCACAGCCGAAAAAATCGAAAAAACCGGTAAAAAGACCTATCAGATGGATAAAGCCACTCTGACCACTTGCGATGGTCCTAAACCGAGCTGGAAAATCAGCGCGCGTAAGGTTAAGATCACAGAGGATGGCGCCGGCACAGCAAGGCATGCCGTCTTACGAGCCAGGTATGTACCGGTTCTCTACACACCTTTCTTTTATTACCCGGCCAGAAAAGATCGCCAGAGTGGCTTCCTGATGCCCGAGTTTGGCGAGTCCCAGCGCAACGGTTATCAATATAATCAACCCTTTTACTGGGCCATATCCGAGAGTACAGATGCGACCTTTTACGCTCATTACATGTCCAATCGCGGCATAAAACCCGGTGCTGAATTTCGCTATTACCTCAGCGAGCACTCCAAAGGAACCTTCATGTTGGATGGCTTCAACGATGACAAAATCGATGATGGCGGCAACTCCAGCAACGATTACGGATATCGCGACGCTGGTGAAGAGGTCTTACGCACCAATGATAATCGTTATTGGTTTCGCATGAGCCATCATCAACCCGTCCCTTTCGGTTTTTCGGCCAAATTGGATCTGGATATTGTCAGAGACCAGGACTATCTGCGTGATTTCCGGAGAGGACACATGGGTTATGATGATACCAATGATTATTTTCGCAAAGCGTTCCACCGTCAGCTGGATGACTATAACGATCCCCTTCGAACCAATCGATTGAATTTAAATCGATTGTGGCCGAAATTTAGCCTCAACTTTGAGCCCCGTTGGAATGATGATACAAGACGCAATATCAATACCAGTGACACCCTACAACAATTGCCGCTGCTTAGTTTTGATGGTGCCAAGCAGAAAATTATGACATCCCCACTTTACTTTGATCTCGCCTCGCAGTACAACTATTTTTGGCGCGACAGTGGCACCCGGGGGCAACGGCTCGATCTGCAGCCCAGACTCTATCTTCCTTTCCGAGTTCAAAACTACCTGACGATTGAACCCTCGGCCGGTTACCGCCAGACCCTTTACCGCCTGGATAAGGACAATTTCGAAGATCAACCGGATGCTGACCGCTGGTCCCATCGCGAACTTTTTGATACCCGTTTGGATCTTTTTAGCGAAGTCGAGAAGGTCTACAACTTTAAAAAACAGCTATTTGAAAAAGTTAAACATCGCATTCGGCCCCAGATTACGCATGACTATATATCCAATTCCAGCCAGAGCGATCTACCCCGCTTTGATACCAACGACCGCATTGATGAAACCAACAAAATCACCTATATGTTGATTAATACCTTGACCTCCAAATCTAAAATAGCTGCAGCCAAACAGTTGAGCCCCGAGCTGCCCATCAGTCGTGGCGCTCTTCGCCAATCCACTGCTGATTTTCTGTATAATGATTTATTGCGCCTTGAAGTCACGCACAGCTATGATTTTGAAAAATCAAGGCGACCATTTGCGCCGATTTTTGCCAAGGTGGACCTCTTTCCAGGCAAATACGTCTGGATCGATGCCGATGCTCAATACTCGGTTTATGAAAATAAATTTTTGGCCCACAACATACAGGGATCCTTGTGGGACAACCGAGGCGATGAACTATATGTGGACTATCGCTACGAGCAAAAGTCTAAAGAAACTGAAGTCGAGGAGGATATCCAGTCAATCTATGGTAAAATAAAAATACAGCTGATAGACAGCCTATCGGTCAACGCTGAGAATCAATACAACTTTGAAACCCAGCAGCGAATCAAAACTGGTGCCGGATTTAAATATACATCCCAGTGTTGGTCATTTGATTTTAAGTATATCAATCAGCCCAATGACTGGGAAGTGGGTTTTAGCATTGAATTGATCGGACTGGGAGAAATCAGCTATTAGACCCGATGGGTTTGTGAATTTGACAACATGCAAAAAACATTTGCTAAGTTGTCGATTTTCCATTATTGCAAGTTCTCCTTGACACAGACCACAGGATCGGAGGTATTGACCTTGAGGCGCAGGCAGGTTTGTGGAGAACCATGCACGCGGGATCAAAAGCGATGAAAGACAAACGATTGGAATATCTCTGGTATGTGTTGCATACCAAAAGCCGATTTGAAAATGTTGTCAATGAGGGTCTTGGGAAAAAATCCGTTGAAGTGTTTTTGCCCAAAGTCACCGTACGGAGCAAGCGTCGTGATCGCAAGGCCATGATTCGCGTACCCCTTTTTCCCGGGTACGTATTCGTTAAAACCGATTTGGCTCCCCAGTCTCATCTTGAAATCGTCAAAACCGCCGGCGCTGTGCGATTGATCGGCAGCAAACAGGGCCCGGTACCGGTGCCGGAAGAAACCATCGAATCCTTAAAAATTATGGTCAGCACTGAACATCCGATCACTACCGGCAATCAGCTAAAAAAAGGGGATAAGGTTTTGGTGGTGCATGGTCCATTTGCCGGTGTGACCGGAACTTTTATTCGCTATGGCGGGAAAGGTCGCGTGATTGTCAATATTGAAGCCCTCGGACAGTATGCCGGAGTGGAAGTTAGTGAAGATGATATTGAAATTGTGCCGAAAATATTAACATAACCGCTTGACATCGAATTAAGTTTTAGCATATACATTTCAAAATGTTATTGCCGATCCGAATTTTGAAAAAGGAGGTTCTATGAACAAGTTGGAACTCATCTCCGCCTTGAAAACAGAGGCTAATATATCGAAAGCGGAAGCCGCAAAGGTCGTGCAGATTTTTTTTGATAACATGGCGGATGCCATGGCAAGGGGAGAACGGGTTGAAATTCGGGGTCTGTGCAGCTTTTTTGTAAAGGACTACAAAAGCTACACCGGCCGAAACCCCAAAACCGGTGAACAAGTCACGATCAAGCCAAAGAAACTTCCTTTTTTTAAATCAGGGAAAGAGCTAAAGGAACGGGTAGATTATTGAAATTGTGCCTGGGTTTGATTTGCTCATAAATCAGGAAAGACCCATAAGATTATTAACCACCCTCCTAACGAACCGGACTCTTCCTCACGCGCTTCTTTTCGCTGGTGCAGCGGGAGTGGGCAAACAAGCTGCTGCCCTTGCCCTGGCAATGGCCTGCAACTGCCGGGCTGATACATCCGGATCTTTTGCAGAAGATGGCTTGGAGCAGGACGCTACCAGACCAGCGCTCGAATCATGCGGTGTTTGCAAGCCCTGCCGAAAAATTGCAGCCAACAATCACCCGGATATCATTCTGGTCCAACCGCACGGCCCCTTTATCAAAATCGATCAGATTCGGGCGTTGTTGCAAACGCTCTCCATGAAGCCGTATGAAGCCGAAACGCGGGTGGTTATTATAGCAGAGGCACATTGTATGAATGCGGCCGCCAGCAACGCTCTGCTTAAAATACTGGAAGAGCCACCCGATCGTTCGATGCTGGTGCTGATCGCAAACCATAAGTCTGATCTTCTGCCAACAATTGCATCCCGCTGCCAGCCGGTGCAATTTAATCGAATCCCAGAAGACCACATCGCTTCATGGATTGTAAATGAACATGGCCTCAATTCACAATCAGCTAAAATTATAGCCGCAATGGCCAATGGAAGCCTCAGCAATGCCCAAATGATGATCGATGAGAACTGGTTGCTCGTCAGAAAGTGGCTGATTGCTGAAATACAGCGCCTGTCTTTGCAACCCATGGCTCGCCTATTTGCCCTGGCGGAAAAATTAGCCCGTGAAAAAGAATCGCTTGCCACAAGATTGGAGATCATCAAAAGTTGGTTTAGGGATTTGATCATTAACCAATATGACGACAAGAAAATCATCAACCAGGATGTCGCAGACCAGATCAAAATGGCATCCGGCCAAACGGACACGCTGGTGCACCTGTCCAAGTTGGATGCGGTTCAAAAAATACAAAGCCGCATAAAGGCCAACACCAATATAAGACTCAGCATGGAGAAATTGCTGCTACAACTGGCACAGCAGTGATGGCTTACAGTCTCGGGGCGTCAACAACTTACTGAAAGCACGGTACTTTCAAGGGCACGGGTATTATGCACTAATATGGAATAATGGAATATTGGAAAAATGGAATAATGGTCAAAAATGCATAACTGCTGTTTGAAGTTGTGTTCTTCGGATCGTAAGAATCATTAATCTTTTAATGCAATGCAAGTCAGACCCAACATTCCAGTATTCCAGTGTTCCATCATTCCAATTGTGGGCAAAACGAACTTCGTTAAATTTTTATTTTCATTTATAATCGATCAGGCGGTATAATGGTAGGTCTTGCATGTACCGAAAAATAACACTCTGACAGTTCAGCTTAAATAACGAAAAAACATGAAAAAGATAGTTGGCATACGATTTAAAACAGCAGGCAAAGTATACGATTTTGACTGCGGCGCATTTGTCCTGAAACAAGGCGACCATGTCATTGTTGAAACTGAACAGGGACTGGGTTTTGGCACAGTCGTCGTACCACCGACACCTTATGAAAAATCGCCGGGCGATAAACCGCATAAAAAGGTCTTTCGGCTGGCCACAGAAAAAGATTTTCAACAGCGCCAGCAAAACCTGGCAGACGAGAATTCAGCACATGCCTATTGTCTGGAATGTATTCGCGCGCTGGGCTTGAAAATGAACCTTTTTTCGGTGGAAAAATCTTTCGACGGAAATAAATATATCTTTTTTTTCACAGCCGAAGGTCGGGTTGATTTTCGGCAGCTGGTCAAAATGCTGGTTAAAAAACTGAGTGTCCGAATCGAAATGCGCCAGGTCGGTATCCGCAACCAGGCAAAGATGTGCGGCGGAATCGGTCGCTGCGGCCGAGAACTGTGCTGCTCGTCCTTTTTAGATAAATTCGATCCGGTTTCAATCCGAATGGCCAAAGAACAAAGTCTTTCCTTGAATCCGACCAAAATTTCGGGACAGTGCGGCCGGCTGATGTGCTGTCTAACCTACGAGTTTGAAACGTACAAATATCTAAAGAAAGATTTGCCGCGCCTGGGCAAGATCGTCACGACGCCCGGCGGTAAAGGTAAGGTTATCCGTCATAATGCCATATGTAACCGGGTTGCCGTTCGTCTGGACGAAAATATTGAAGTTGAATATAGGCCTGATCAACTAAACCGGCAAAAGGAATAAATATGCCCGATCCGTTTTACATCACAACCCCTATTTATTATGTAAACGCCTGCCCGCACTTGGGGCATGCCTACACCACCATTGTTGCCGATGTCATTACCCGGTTTCATCAAATGCAGGCAACGGATGTTTTCTTCCTTACCGGAACCGATGAACATGGCGACAAAGTGGTGCGCGCCGCGCAAAAGGAGAACCTGAGCCCCAGGAAATATGTCGATAAAATAAGCCGCCTTTTCAAGGAGCTCTGGCCGGAGCTCAATGTCAATAATAACTACTTTGTGCGCACAACCGATGCGGCCCATATGGAGGTTGTCAGCCAAATTTTGCAGAAGATCTATGATGCAGGCGATATTTATTTTAGTGAATATGAAGGCCAATATTGCTTCGGATGTGAACGCTTTTATACCGACCGGGAATTGGTCGGCGGCAAATGTCCGGATCATGAAGTCGAACCTGAAATCATCAAAGAATCCAATTATTTCTTTAAAATGAGCCGCTACCAGAATTGGCTCATCGATCACATCAAGCAACACCCGGGATTTATCCGGCCCAAGCGCTACCGTAACGAAGTGCTCTCATTTTTAAAAGAACCACTGGAAGATCTATGTATCTCGCGACCAAAAAGTCGCTTAAAATGGGGCATCACCCTTCCTTTTGATGAAAATTATGTCACTTATGTGTGGTTTGATGCGCTGTTAAATTATGTTTCAGCACTGGGTTACCCGGATGGTGAACTGTTCGCTAAATTCTGGCCGGTCGCACAACACATTGTCGCCAAAGACATTCTCAAACCCCACGGGATTTATTGGCCGATTATGTTAAAAGCTGCCGGTATCCCCATTTACCAACACTTGAATGTGCACGGATACTGGAATATCGAACAGAGCAAGATGTCTAAAAGCCTCGGCAATGTGGTCGACCCGCTCCAGCTGCGAAAAATCTACGGCCTGGATGCCTTTCGGTTTTTTCTGATTCGCGAAATGACTTTTGGGCTCGATTCAAGCTTCAGCGAGATGGCATTGGTTCAGCGAATCAATTCGGATCTGGCCAATGATCTCGGCAATCTTTTCTCCAGAATCATTTCCATGGCCCATAAATACTGTAACGGGCAGGTTCCCCAAGTCGATTTGCAGGTCGAAAAGGAGCTGGGCCTTGACCTGCAGGCCAGTGCTTTGGAAACCATTGATAAGTTTGAAAGTCTTATGCAATCGTTTGAATTTCATAAGGCTTTGATGGCCGTATGGGAATTTATCGCACAGATGAACAAAATGATCGATGTGACCGCCCCGTGGGTTATGGCCAAAAAGAAATCCAGCCAGAAGCAATTGGCAGCCGTTATGTATCAGCTTCTTGAAGGGCTTCGCATCATTTCGGGTCTCATTTACCCGGTAATGCCCGGCAGCGCTCAAAAAATGCAGAAATATCTCGGACTGGACCCGACCGCTGCTTTTTACCACATCAGTCAACTGCGGAATTGGAAATCGTTACCGTCGGGTACGCAACTTTTAAAATCGATCGTTCTTTTCCCAAGAATTGAGGAGAAAGAAAAAACAACCGCCCCAATTATCCAGCAAGAGGAGGACCCCAAATTGCCAGAGATCAAACCTGAAATCACCCTGGATGAGTTCAGTCGCATCGACCTGCGCGTTGCAACCATCGTGCAGGCGGAACCGATCCCAAAAGCAAAAAAATTGCTCAAGCTGGAAGTCGATATGGGACAGAAACGGACCCTGGTTGCCGGGATTGCCGAAAATTACTCGGTTGAAGAATTGATCGGCAAACAAGTGATCGTTGTCGCCAATCTAAAACCGGCGAAACTCATGGGCGTGCTGTCCAACGGGATGGTGGTTGCCGCAGTAGATGACTCAGGACCCACCCTGGCATCAATTGCAAAAAAGGTGGCACCGGGTACTCCCCTCAAGTGATACAGATGACAGAGATCAGAAAACAGAAGTCAGATCGGATCGCTTCGTTCTCTTTCTTCAAACATCTGTGTCCTATCATTTGAACTCTGTCCTCTGACATCTGTCTTCTGTCTTCTGAACCTGAACAGAATTCTTGACCCCTGACGGCCGATAGGGGATAATAATATTTTATGCCATGTAGACATAGTTGATTAAATTTCAGCGTTTCAGCGAAGAAATGAAAATGAAAAACCTTTTTCTAACCAGGCTAATGTCGCATTTGAAATTTGCCACTCGTATTGTTTCTCGTCAGATTCAATGGTGCCGCAGACTTCTTGCGGCCAATGTGTATTTCGGAAAATTTATCGGGCGGGTCCCTCGGGGGTCCATCGTGTTTTTCCCATGCCGGCAAACCACTTTTTTTTGCGGCATTGCCGGGATTGTGGCGTTTAAAAATAAAGAACCGGAAGCAAACGGGTTCAACCTTGATTCGCTCGAAAAACTGATTGGCCAAATAGAGGCCAACGGTTATCAATCTTGCGCGCCAGCCAATCGTTTAGATCATGACTATCTGGGCGGCAAAGATAAAATGCAGGCTCTTTGGCACGAGGTGCATGCATTCAATACTGACGCACCCTTCTTTTCGATTTTTTCAGACGAAAAGGCCCAACGTCAACTTCAGCAGATGGCAAAGCGCCTGGCTGGCTTGATGGCCTCTGAAAGCGACCTGCTGAGCGAACATATGGGCCATCTTTCTGCCGAGCGTGTTGACTTGATGGCCCGGGCTATTGAAAAATTAAAGGACATCCATTGGCGTCTCGAAAATGATATTCTTGCCAATATTGAAAAAATTCAAAATCTTTTGGACCGTGGCCCTAAAAACCCTTCACCGACAAGCGTGAGCTTGTTTAAAAAACTCAATGCGGTATTGAACAGTATTGATCGACTCGAGGTCAGAGGCAGGGATTCTGCGGGAATTTCCATTATGTTTATTTTCAACGAGGCCGATTTTCAAGAAGGCTGGGAAACTCTCGAACAAGCCGGTTACCTTGCGCAATTTAAAGAACGCTGCGATCCGGACCCACTGGTCAATGGGGGCATCAGTTACCGGACTTCGACCGGGGTTGACGGAAAAAATCAGACGGCCGTTGCGGTCACCTATAAAATCGCTCTCGAAATCGGCAGCCTGGGCGACAATGTGGATTATTTGCGCCGACAGATTGCAAATGATGCCGTCTTTCAGATCCTGGCGACGATTCCAGCTGACTTTGACACGGTTTCAGCGCACACCCGTTGGGCTTCGGTGGGCGCCATTACAGAGGCCAACTGTCATCCAGTCGACAATCACACCACCGGTAATAAGAGCGCCAGATGCGGTATCATACACACCTGTTTGAATGGCGATATCGATAACTTCCAACGCTTAAAGGCCGAATTAGAGGGCCCTGACACGCAAATCCACAGTGATATCACCACCGACACGAAAATAATTCCGCTTAAAATCCAACAGTATGTCCATCAGGGCCATGCGATCGATGAGGCCTTTCGACTGGCCGTCAACGATTTTGAGGGCTCTCATGCCATCTCCATGCACACTGATCTAGCACCCGGCAAACTGTTTCTGGCGCAAAGAGGCAGCGGACAAGCTATTTTTGTCGGAATCGCAGATGAACACTATGTGGCCAGCTCCGAGGTTTATGGCTTTGTGGAAGAAACCCCCTATTATCTCAAACTGGATGGTGAGAAAACAATCACCGGTAAACAGGGTCGCACCCAGGGACAAATTTTTGTTTTGGACCAGACAAGTAACGGAGGCCTGGATGGCATCAAGGCCTGTTTTTATGATGGCACACCATTGGTGCATACGGAAAACGACATAAAATATACTGAAATAACGACCCGGGATATTGATCGTCAAAATTTTCCGCACTATTTTTTAAAGGAAATTTCAGAATCGCCGGCATCGGTTGACCAAACACTGCAGAACCGATGGAAATTCAAAGAAGATGACCCATCGCAATATACAATTGCCCTGGATGAAACGATCATCCCTCAATCCCTGCAAAAAGCGCTGACAGCCGATCAGATAAAGCGTATTTTTTTCATCGGTCAGGGCACCGCCGGTGTCGCCGCATTGGCCTGTGCCAATATCCTGAATTATTATCTGGACAACCCCTCCATTCAAATCAGCGCTCTAAAAGCTTCGGAATTCAGTGGTTTTCAATTAAATGAAAGTGACAGCCGCCATGCCATGACGGACACACTGGTTGTGGCAATTAGCCAATCCGGCACCACAACCGACACCAACCGAACGGTTGATATGGTCAAAGAGCGGGGCGCCTACACGCTGGCGATTGTCAATCGTCGGGATTCAGACATCACGTTTAAGGTCGACGGGGTTATGTATACCAGCAGCGGTCGGGACATTGAAATGTCGGTGGCGTCCACTAAAGCCTTTTATTCCCAAATTGTCGCCGGTGCCATTTTAGGTCTGTATATCGCCAGATTGAAAAATCGTCGGGATGATGCATTTGTCGACCAGGAAACCCGTCGCCTTCTGGTCCTGCCCTCGCACATGCGCAAGGTCCTTGCAATGCGAGAAGCCATTAAGCAATCGGCCATGAAACTGGCCGTAACCAAAACTTACTGGGCGGCTGTTGGCAGCGGGCCCAACAAAGCTGCTGCTGATGAAATTCGTATCAAACTCAGTGAGCTGTGCTATAAAACAATTTCATCCGATTATGTTGAAGACAAAAAACACATTGACCTGTCTTCAGAGCCGCTGATCATCGTGTGCGCTGCCGGTTCAAGAAGCACCGTCATCGGTGATATTATCAAGGATACAGCCATATTCAAAGCACACAAAGCAACCCCTGTTGTCATCGTCAATGAAGGCGAAGATCGTTTTAAACCTTATGCCGCCGATGTTTTTCATGTTCCAGCAGTTGAAGAACACCTGGCACCTGTTCTGAATACGCTCGTGGGGCATATCTGGGGCTATTATGCCGCGCTGTCCATCAATGATGGCTCACGATTTTTGTATCGCTTCCAGGAGGACCTGCAAACCAGTATAAAGACACACACCGCTGAAGGCTTAACGGTATACGAAATTATTCTGGAAAAAGCATTTCAGGAAAAAGTCGCTCACTTTGATAAATCGTTTAGGGCCCAAAAAGCGAAAAAACAGTTTCCGACGGCCAACGGATCGGATGCCACTTCGGATTTAACCTTGCTGCTCAAATATCTATCTGGACGCTTGCCGGTTTCTGATTTTGAACTTGATTTCAGCCAGAAAGGCACTGCCGCCAATATGCTCAATGCGATGTTCACCTGTCTGGGGCAGGCGATCAACTTTCTAGCTCGCCCTGTGGATGCCATCAAACACCAGGCGAAAACCGTTACCGTCGGAACCAGTCGCATCAGCGAGCGCATGGAAGGCATATTGTTTGACGCTCTGGCAACGGAAAATATTACCGTTTCTCAGCTAACGGCCAGCAATATTATCGTATTGAAAAATTTGCAGGAAATTATTCACGATATCAGCGGATCCATTCTCTATCGTATTGAAGGCTTAAATCTATTGGGCGAGCCGGTTGAAGGAACGACCATTAACGTTATTGCCAAACGCGGTGCTGCCCAAAAAGTTCCATCACGAGTTGAGGCCGATGCCCAGTTGAAAGGAACCAAGCGCATTATTGTCAGACAGGGGAACGTTTATATCGGTAAAGGGCGCAAGGATGATCGCAGCATCGCTGTTATTCCGGTCCTATCGAATTTGCCGTCGTCGCCGAGCCTCATTGAAAATTTGCTCTTACTGCATATTATATTTAAGGAGAATATTCCGCTAAATGCTAAAATCAAAGCACTGGGTGGCAAATACGAACATATCCAAAATATTGTACAGGAAAACAGCATCATCTGGGATGATCGATTGCTTGAAGGCGTCGCCGTTGATGAATTATTTGGGCGTTCTGCTGAAAAGGTTGGTGAGTACATCGTATCTCAGCTCACTTCATAGTTTCAGAAGACAGATGTCAGATGTCAGAGAATAGATGGCATAAAACGGAAATGGCTCAGAATCAGCAGAATGCTACCTGTATTCTGTCCTCTGTCTTCTGTCTTCTGAATAAACAACACATCGACCATTGATTCCATCTGAGATAACCCATGCATTTCCGTCTGCTAATGTGGGCCTTGAGGGTCCCATGTCTCGTTGCCCTGCCATTTCTGACCCTTGAACTGCCGGCCCAAGAAGCAGAAAAAACGAAGCTTCTTGAGGGCAAAGCGCTTATCCGAAAACTTCCCCCGGCTCAGCAGGGCGGAAGCGGGTACGAGCTCGTCTATGTTGTTGACGCTCCGCTTGAAGCTTTCTGGAAATTTAAAACAGATTTTGATAATACGTTTTTAACAACCAACAAATTTATCATCGCCCACCGACTGATCAGCCAGCGAGATAATGTGGTGGTGACCGAAGATGTTTTCAGCGAAGATCTGTATAACCATAAACCCAATGCCAAATTTCGCTGGCAAACAACAATCTTCCCTGACGCCCATCGCCTGGATTTTGTACTTTTAAATCCGGTGGAATGCGGCCAAAAATTTCATTACGGATCTATCCAACTCGAATCAGCAGGATCTGCGGGCCAGAAGACAAAGGTTACCCAGAGGGCCTATTTCGATTTTTTTGGAGTATCTTTTTGGGTAAATTACCCCTGGTATGGCGGTATGAGATATTTTCTGACCTATTTAGTTGAGTGGGAGCAGGCCGCGATTCACCGATTGAAATCAAAATATATTCAAAAAAGTGCACAATAGTCTGAATATAAATTGACATCAATTCGAAGTATGCTATAATTCGTATACAAAAGTGAATACAGGGCAATAATAATGCGTTGTGCAAATAAGCGTCCCTAACGTCTATTATAAATTCAAGTACCGAATATTTTTATGTTTATAATGTGTACTGGACGGACGAAACGTTCGCCAGACGCAATTTTGCATAATCCGACAAATACATTCGCAAACTGCTTTAAGGTGTATAAAAATGGATAAAAATGCAACCGCTGCAGGTATTTCCATTGATCGTCTGAAAGAAATCTCTACCTGGGTATCATCGGTGCAGGACTTGGATCAATTGCTCGAACTGATCATTGAAACCGCGACACGGATGATGGATGCCAAGGCCAGTTCACTGTTGCTGCTGGATCCAAAAACGCAACGATTGTACTTCAAGGTGGCCACTGGCGAAAAGAAGGACGATGTCAAACAATTTGAAATCGAGATCGGACAGGGCATCGCAGGATATGTGGCCCAGACAGGCGAACCGCTGTTGATCCCGAATGTATCCGAGGATCCGCGCTGGTACAAGGAGATCAGTGAAAGTATCGGATTTGAAACACGCTCTATTGCCTGCGTTCCGATGAAGGTTAGGGGTGAAATTATCGGCGTTGTTGAAATTATTGATAAAACCGACGGAAGCGAGATCACAGGTGAAGATTTAAAGAAACTATCGGTTTTTGCCGAACTGGCTGCAGTCGGCATTGGCAACGCGCGTAAAATCGAACACGATAAAAAAGAAATCAGGGATCTTAAGGAAGAGCTGGATCTTAAATACGAACTTATTGGAGAGAGTCCGGCACTTAGAAAAGTGATTTCCGATGCCGTAAAGGTTGCCAATTCCAAAGCCAGCACCTTAATTCTCGGAGAGAGCGGTACCGGCAAAGAATTGCTCGCGCGATTGATTCACCGCGCAGGGGCCCGCAAAGATGAGCCCATGATCGTTCTCAATTGCGCGGCCCTGCCGGAATCTTTGCTTGAAGATGAACTTTTCGGTCATGAAAAAGGCGCTTACACTGGTGCCACCGGGCGCAAAATCGGAAAATTTGAGCTAGCGGACAAAGGGACGATTTTTCTGGATGAAATTGGTGAAATGAGTCCCGGCATGCAATCCAAGCTGCTTCGCATCCTGCAAGAGGGCGTTTTTTATCGGGTTGGTGGAAACAAGTCGATCCCGGTCGATGTGCGCGTCATTGCAGCGACCAATCGCAATATAGTCGAAGAAGTAGCAGAAGGCAGGTTTCGCGAAGACCTTTATTATCGGCTTAATGTTGTCCAGATTCAAATGCCGCCGGTCAGGGAACGAAAGGAAGATGTCCCTTTGTTGGCCGAATATTTTTTAGATATTTTCAAGCGCGATCGTGGCGTGTCGAATCTGAACATATCCAAAAAAGCAATGAATGCCATGATACAATATGATTGGCCCGGAAATGTTCGCGAAATGAAAAATGCGATCGAAAGAGCGGTTGTCATGGGAAATGGCGGAGCGATAATGCCAGAAGATCTCCCACAATTTGCCGCTAAACCCAGCTATCCGGGCCTAAAAGTCGGCTTGACGTTGAAAGAAGCCACTGACATGTTCAAAAAGGAATTCATTGCGCTCAATCTCCGGCACACTGGCGGAAATAGAAGCGAGGCGGCCAAGACCATGAATATCCAAAGAACTTACCTGTCCCGTCTTATCAGCCGCTATGGCCTTTTAGACAAATGAAAGTGTTTTGGAATCACGAAAATCGTGTTATGCTGGTCAATCATTTAATTTTTAAACGATTGTGGTTTTACCCTACCCTTCACCCCCAATTGCCCCCGACGCCGACAAAAGGCAGGACCCAATGGAAGAATACAGCATTTTATTAGTAGATGATGACCCGTTTATTCTGGAAGGCATTGGAGCAGATCTTGAAAGCCAGGGCTTTGAATTAACCGAAGCCGATAGTGGCGACCGGGCGCTGGAATTACTGGCCGAACAAAAATTTGATCTGGTTATTACGGATTTGGTTATGGAAAATGTGGATGGAATCCAGGTCTTAAAAGAAGCCAAAGCGCTTCATCCGGATACGATGGTCATCATCCTGACCGGCTATGGTAACATGGCCTCTGCCATCGAAGCGCTGCGACATGAAGCCGATGATTATTTGCTAAAACCCTGTGAATCAGCAGAAATGCTTTACCGTATCAATCAATGCCGGGAAAGAGCAGCTCTGAGGCAAAAATTAAAACTCTATCAAAAACTGTTGCCGATGTGCTGCGTGTGTAAAAAGATCAGAGATGATCGCCAGACAGAGCCCGGCAGAGGGCAATGGGTTGAAGTTGAACAATTTATTCATGATAAAGCCAACCTTGATATCACTTCTGGTTATTGCCCGGACTGCGCTCGGCAGACCATGGAAGCCTTTACCCATAGTAAAGCCGGCCAAACCAAAAAATAGTTATCTGGGATTCAAGTGAACAACGGATTCGTTAATCCTGCGGTTGATTGCGGCTTTCTGAATTTTTTAAAGATGCCTTTATAAATTCGCGAAATAACGGATGGGGTGTCATGGGACGCGATTTGAATTCCGGATGAAATTGACAACCCAGAAACCACGGATGATCATTGACTTCGATGATCTCAACCAGCTCCCCACTGGGTGATGTGCCGCTGATAACCATTCCATTTTCTTTTAGTTGATCCATAAATTCATTGTTAAATTCATAACGATGCCGATGCCGTTCGGAAATTTCTGTTTGCTGGTAGGCCTCATACGCCAGGGATTTTTCTTCAATCTGGCAACTGTAGGCACCCAGTCTCATGGTGGCGCCTTTATCGGATAGGTCATCCCGCCGCTGGACACTCTGGCTGCGTTCATCAAACCATTCACGCATTAGATATATGACCGGATACGGTGTATTCGGATCAAATTCAGAACTGTTGGCCGCCTCCAATCCGGTGACATGGCGCGCAAATTCAATGACAGCAATCTGCATACCCAGACATATGCCGAAATAGGGAACTTTGTTCACCCTAGCATAATGGGCAGAACATATCTTGCCCTCAATGCCACGCTCCCCAAATCCGCCGGGTACCAGAATACCGTCGGCATCAGCCAGCAGCTGGTCGCAGGTCCCGCCATCCAGCTTTTCGGAATCAACGAAATTCAGATTCACTTTGCAATCGTTGGCAATCCCGCCGTGATACAACGCTTCGTTGAGGCTTTTATAGGATTCAGTAAGATCGACATATTTTCCCACAACAGCTATCGTTACCGAATAACGCGGAGCTTTGATTTTTTTAACCAGATTTTCCCAGTGGTCCAATTGCGGGTTGCGAGTCCATATATTGAGGAGCTCAACTATTTTTTCATCCAGACCCTCTTGATGAAAAATAAGGGGCACCTCATAAATGTGATCGACATCTTTAGCTGTAATCACTTCTTCAACGCTGACGTTACAAAAGAGCGCAATTTTGGCCTTAATGTCTTTGGAAAGAAATCTATCGGTACGGCACAACAGGATATCAGGCTGAATACCGATACTTCTCAGCTCCTTGACGCTATGCTGGGTCGGTTTGGTTTTGACTTCACCGGCGGTGCCGATATAAGGCACCAGCGTCAAATGAATATAGAGCGAATTTTCTTTACCCACATCCGCTCTGAATTGCCGGATCGCTTCCAGAAATGGCAGACTTTCAATATCGCCGATCGTCCCGCCGATTTCAACAATGACCACATCGACATCTGAAGCGGCCAGCTTGATACTATTTTTGATTTCATCAGTGATATGGGGAATCACCTGTACGGTTCCGCCCAAATAGTCCCCCCTGCGCTCTTTGGTAATGACGGAGTGATATATTTTGCCTGTTGTAAAATTATTGTCTTTTCCCATTCGGGCATGGGTGAAACGCTCATAGTGACCCAGGTCAAGATCGGTTTCAGTGCCGTCATCGGTTACAAACACTTCACCGTGCTGAAACGGATTCATTGTCCCCGGATCAACGTTGATGTAAGGATCCAACTTTTGAATGGTCACGGTCAGTCCGCGGCTCTCGAGCAACGCGCCAATCGCGGCGGATGCGAGTCCTTTGCCAAGAGATGAAAGCACACCACCGGTTACGAATATAAATTTTGTGTCCTTTGCCATCGTCTCCCCTCATTCGGTTTCATGGGTCAATCTAGATATAGAATACCGTACCCGTCATATGCACGAACGCATCTTCGGGTAAAAAAAAGAGAAAAAGCCCTTTGTGCGATGCCCAAAGGGCTTTTTCGTAGCCTACAACAACAATTTTGGAGACTGAGCAGATTTTTAAAATGTTCGCTGCCTTTCGAGTAAGATGTTTATCACAAAAAGCGCACTATTTTTAACTGAATAGTGTCTCAAATGAGAGGTCAAATTGCAATATAAAAATTGACCTGATGGTGCCATAACCTAAAGGCCAATCGGATTAAAGTAATACCTAAATGGGATTTTCAAGATCACAAAGGCACGTTCGCGGCGGCTGCGGCATCTATTCAAATATTTTTTTGAATTCCTCGATGGTTTGTTGGACTTCGCTCAGGCCTTCCTGATTACCCGAGTGTCCAGAACTTTGATCGCTTTGCCGATATTCAGACATTAAACGCCCAATATCAAATATGTCTTCTGAAAAATCGGCATTGATTTGATATTGGCTAACTTCTACCGTACGCACTGTCGTCCCCTCTTGAATGAATTCGATTTGCATGGGATACCAGGTCTTGCCAATGGATTGCCAATCGGTATACCGAATTTCCAAAATACCGCTAAGCTCATCGTCGGCAGAGGGGAAAATTAACCGCTGGGGCCTAAAAGTCTCCTTATCAACCCACATTTGAGGGGCTGTTTGGTCTGGAAATTCAGCTCCGATGACAAGCGCAAGCCGGTCGTCAAATTTACCTAGGCTGGAGACGGTCACATCAATCCCCAGATTCATCAATCGTTCAGAAAGTGTTTCTCGAGAGCGGTACAGCAACACGTCCTTGTATAGGTCAAAGCGAGACTCGGTAACCCTGGCAATTACGCCGTCAACTATCGTCAGCGTTCGCCCGTTGTTATAGACATATATTCGCTGGTTTGTATCCGAGATAATATCGGATCGAAATGCCCGTGAAAATACGTATCGGATAGACTCTTCCAATTGTATAGGCCTGGATTCAACTGCTAAGCGGTCTGCTTCATCGGTCTCCTCCGGCTGACCGTTCAACTGATCGGTTGTATCGAAAACAGGACTATCGCCAACGGTTTCATCCAAAATTTCAGGTTCAAGATCGATATTGTAAAAAATGACCCGTTGCGAAACGAACAGACTGTTCGCCTGCCCCAGTTTTTCGGTCATGAGTTGGATGATATGGGGGCCTTGCAGCACGTATGGTTGCACACTGGCCGGAATCAGTACTGCGAGGGCCAGACTCATGATGGTTATGACACTTATTTTAGAATAGGCCGTCGTCATGGTTAAAATAGTTCACTGGAGAAAAACGCCCCAGCACCGAGTTCTTCCTCAATCCGGATGAGCTGGTTGTATTTTGCCACACGATCACTGCGGGACATAGAGCCCGTTTTTATCTGGCCGCCGTTTACGCCAACCACCAAGTCGGCAATAAAGGTGTCTTCTGTTTCTCCCGAACGATGCGAGATGATGGTCGTGTAACCCACTTGTTTGGCCAGTTCAATTGCATCCAGGGTTTCAGTCACGGTTCCAATCTGATTCAATTTTATTAAAATTGAGTTGGCAATGCCCTGTTCGATGCCTTTGTTAAATATCTTAGGATTCGTCACGAATATATCATCACCGACAATTTGAATACGGCTTTCAAGTCGATCGGTCATAATTTTCCAACCGTCCCAATCCCCTTCGGCAAGGCCATCTTCAATCGACACGATTGGATATTGGTCAATTAGTTTTTCATAGTAGTCGATCATCTGCTGGGCGTTCAGTTTTTTATTTTCTGAACTTAAAGTATATTTGCCGCCTTTGAAAAATTCGCTCGCAGCCACATCCAGTGCGAGGCCGATTTCTTTACCCGGTTTGTAGCCGGCAGCTTCAATGGCCTGTAAAATCTTCTGAATAGCAGCCTCGTTTGACTCCAGATCGGGCGCAAAGCCCCCTTCATCTCCGACAGCTGTGTTTAGCCCCTGGTCTTTAAGAATCATTTTTAATTGCTGAAAGATCTCGGCACCCATCTGAACCGCCTGAGCGATTGATTTCGCGCCAAAGGGTACGATCATAAATTCCTGAACGTCCAGGTTGTTGGCCGCATGCGCCCCGCCATTGATGATATTCATCATCGGAACCGGCAGGTAGCGCGCATTGATACCGCCCAGATAACGGTACAGCGGCACGGCATATGCTGCTGCTGCGGCCCGGGCAGCTGCCATGGATACACCCAGAATGGCATTGGCACCCAGCTTTGATTTATTAGGTGTACCATCAAGTTCAATCATAAATTTATCCAGCGCAGTTTGATCGCCGGCATCCATGCCGGCTATGGCGGGCGCAATTTTGGTGAGAACGTTTTTTACAGCCGCAGAAACGCCTTTGCCCCCATATGCTTTTAATCTTTTGTCTCGCAGCTCTAACGCCTCGCGCTTCCCAGTCGAAGCTCCGGAAGGCACAGCTGCTCTACCCACAGCACCGCAGGCCACCATAACATCCACTTCTATCGTAGGATTTCCTCTTGAATCCAGAATTTGTCTTGCTTTTACATCAACGATTTCGGTCATGTCACTCTCCCCCTTTTTGCGGCACAAAAGGCCTTAAACAGTTCAACGATCCGGCCGAAGCAACAAGGCACATCTAGCCAGTTTTGAATGTTCTCACCCGGACGGTTAGATATACCTGATGCTAACTGACACCTGTTGTTGGTAGGGTCTATTTTTAGTATGCTTATGGCAATCCGGACGAATGGTGGAATTCAAATGGAACTGGCCATGTTGCTTGACAAATATCAGAGAAATGTTACTCTGCAATAGCTTCGATGTCAAGTAGAGCCGGGTTGAAAGAAACACGCTTTATGCGCAGAAAAATGCATACAATATGGAAGAAAAAGGCAAAGATTTATATACAGCTGCCCATCTTTTCGTAGCGGCCATCCGGGTGTGCGAACATCAAATGAGCTCTCCGCCGACGATTGATGATATTTCTAAAACCTTGGCGATGTCTTTAGAACGCAGCAACTATATCTGTAGAAAACTAATAGAACTGGGCGTTATTGACCGCGTAGAAGGCTCATATGGTAACCGACTGTTCGTTCGGGACCATTTGAAAATTGAAGAAATCCCACGCGATGCCGATGGAACCCAATTGGATGAAGAATTGCAAAAATTTAAAGACTCCCAGAAGGCCCTAACGGAAAAAATTGAAACGATTCAAGCCAAGCAGGCCCGAAAGAAAAAAGACCTTTTTGCCGAAATGGAAAAAAAACTCAAGCAGGAGCTGGACAAAAAATAGGTATGCTTAACGATCTCCTCGCACATTCGTCAGCTACACCTGACCGGATTACCGCTTTATTGTTGCAAGGATGGTTTCAGATTTACCGGTTTGCCTGATTGTCTCGCCTGCCAGACATTTCAAACCAGGCCAACTATCAAATATTACGATGATTTTTTGCTTGACATAAAATTGCCTTTATCATTAAGCTTATTGCTGCAGCCATCCAATTCGTATTGTTTTCAAATACATAAAATAATTATCACAATCAGATTGCAGTAGCCGCTCACGATTAATCGTACGCGGCTGTGTAATCGTGGTTAACGATTTGGTGTTATATTTCCAACTGATTGGAATTTTACAAATGGACATAGGCAGACCCGAGCAAACAGAGATTTTTTATCGCAAGATCCATCGCAAGGATCATGACCAAATCGCTCTTGATGCGGAGATGATTCGCTTGTTGATCGCTATCGATGAGAAAAAGAGTTTGTCTCAAATTGCCGCTGAAGTGCAGATGGAACCGACAACGCTGAAAAAGAATCTGGGGAAATTGATTCAATTAGGACTGGTTGAGCCTATCAAAAAGGGTCTGCCAGTTTTGGATAAAATCTTCCTGCAAGCATTAAATATCAATTTATCAAGAGCAATTGGACCGATGGCCGAATTGTTAATCGAAGAAGTTGCGTCAGAGATGGAAATAACCGGTCCCGGTATCCCGGTACATCAGGCTGCCGAAATGATAACCACGCTTTCGCACGAAATACCGGATCCGGAAAAACGAATCGAATTTAAAAAATCCATGATGGATATTCTAAATAAAAAGCGAATTTATACGGAGGTGCCCAAGCCATGATGGACATTATTTGTGATGAATGCGGGAAAAAATACCGTGTTGACGAAACGAAAATGAAAGGCCAAAAAGCCAAGGTTAAATGCAAGGCCTGCGATAACATCATGGTTGTAACCAAGCCTGCACCCGCAGTCCCCGATGAACCGTCTACTGTACCTGATATACCCGAGGAGCAACCACCCCCGGAACCGCAGATGCCCGAGCAGGCCGCTGAACGACCGGCATCGCTGCGCCCGGAAGCTGAGGATTTGCACCGAGAGGCGCCTCCGTTTTACGCTGGGCAGAAAGTGCGTTTCGGTCTATTTGGCAAGATCATTACCGTTATGCTCATCGTCAGTTTATTGCCTTTTGCCATTTTTTGGGGAATTACGTTACGGGAAACCAATGAACGGATTCGCACCGATACCGAAACGCTGATGGCCCAAACGGCTTCGGGTTTGGAAAATCAGATTAACGGGTGGATTAATAACAATGTTGCCATCTTACGCACAGCCGCGAAGCTACCAGAAATCCAATCCATGGACGGCATATTGCAGAAGCCCATACTGGAAACGATTCAAAAGCAATACCCCTGGATGTATCTGGTATTTACCGTAGGAACCGATGGCGTCAATGTTGCCCGCAGTGATGACGTGCCGCTTAAAGATTATTCTGACCGTCAATATTACAAGGACATCATTCGCGGCAAGGGCCTCAGCTGGCAAACGTTGGTCGGCAAAACATCCAAGAAACCGGCTCTGGTATTGTCGGTTCCGATTAGATCAGCAGATCAGACCGTAGGCGTTATGGCAGCGGCAATGACCATTGACGACATATCCAAAAGCATTGCGACATGGAAAAAGGGCAAAACCGGATACGCTTTTTTGGTGGATGAAAAAGGCTTTGTGGTCGCCCACCCCAACAAACAATTTATGGCCAAACGTAAAAACCTCAACAGTCATCCCTTGATCGCCAATTACCGCAAAAAAGGCTGGACCACCATTACCACTCGATTTAACACCGGAAACGACAAGCCGGCTCTGGGTCATGTCCGCAGCAATAATTACGGATGGGCCCTGGCGATGCAACAGGAAGACAGTGAGGTGTTTGCGGCATTAAACCGCATGCAAAAGTTTGCCCTGACCCTTTTGGGTTGCACCATATTGTTAGTATCGGTCATTGCATGGTTTTCAGCCAGAGCGATTGTGACACCGGTAATGAAGCTGACCGACGCAGCCGAGCGTATGAGTCTGGGTGAATTAAATGTAAAAATCGATATAAAATCCAGAGATGAGATCGGTTTATTGGCTCAGGCGATTGGTCGCATGCAGACCAGTTTGAGGCTGGCTATGAACCGCCTCCGCAGAAAAAGGTGATGTTATCCGTTATTAGTTATAAGTTATTAGGTGATTGTAAATTGCCGTTCATACCCTTCAGACTTCATCCAATAACAAATAACGAATAACCAATAACGTACTTCCATACCGGCAACTTCTGCCAAATTACACCAAACAGAAGGTATCTGCTTCATTGCTCGGAGACTGTACCAACGATGGTCACTTCGATGGTTCGTTGCCGGTGGCGATTATCATGGTTGATGGCCACTACCTGTTGCCAGGTTCCGATTTTCAGACGACCCCGCCGAACGGGTAGGACGATGGAAGGTCCCAGCAACGCGGCTTGCACATGACTGTGCCCGTTGCCGTCATGCCAGGCTTTTTCATGTTCATACGCCAATTCCGGGGGTGCCATGCGATTGACGGCTGCCATTAGATCGCTGACCACACCGGGTTCATACTCAATGGTCGTCAACGATCCGGTGGATCCCACCATGGTGGCATTTAAACTACCATTCTCAACCAGAGATTCATGAATCAGTTGCTCAAATGCCGGTGTGATATCACGAATATCCGGACCTGTTTTGAGGCTGATTTCGACAGATTTACAAAAAAGCGTGATGGATGGCATATAATTTTCCTCCTTTGGCAGACCGCCTTGACCCACCCGTTATTCCGTGCACCTGCACAGCGCCGATGCTTTGCTGATTTTCATCAATACAGCCATAATTGAACACTTCCAAACCGTCGCAAATATCCGTTAGGGGTTGTCAATAAATTTGACGCAAATGTCAAACGATAAGATGGCTTTATCTTTTTCTATACATCACATGCCCGGACCGATTTGACCAAAAACATAGTATTGTCGACCAATTAGTGGCATTGAATAAAAATGCGAGCACAAAAATGCACATAATTTCTCTTGATTAAGTTTGTAAATGTCAAAAGATGAATCCGTTTTCATTTTTTTATAACAACATAACCATCCGGAATTTATAGTATAATCATTCTTTCTTCTGCATACCAGCGCTCCCGATAGTCATTTTGGCAAGAAATTTGCTGTTTAATAATCCTGTTTATTTCCTGTCTGTATGTATTCATTTCCAATCTTAAGAGGTAAGTCAGATGGAGCGCCGAAACCACCAACGTTATGGGGTTCAACCGGGAACTTTTGCTGTTCTAAGATCCACATCCATAGAATTGAGCAAAATAAAAGATATGAGCATGGGCGAGATTGCTTTCGCGGTTATCAAATCCAAGCCCATCAAAATGGGTCAAGTCATCAATATTTCAACAGATGGGCTGGCTTTTCATTACATTGACCGCAAAAAGGGATCTAATGGCCTGTTTAAGATGGATATCTTATTTGCTAAAGACGCTTTTTATCTGGACCGCATCCTCTTTAAACCGGTTTTCGATTTTGAAATTAAGTCGGATATTCCGCTAAATTCTTTTTCGATTCGCAAATGCGGGGTAAAATTTGGTGAATTGAATCAGCGGCAGCGATCACAACTGGAGTATTTTATTTGTCACCATACGGTAGATTTGGCTGAGTTAAAACCCTCGCTTCAGCCCTGGAATGACGAGAGATTGATGCTGTGCGACGCAAATCAGATGGCCGAATCGTTGGCTTAACCGTTAAACAGCCAATTCCCAAGCTCAGCGAATGATAAATAAGCGCAAATATCCAAGGCGATTTTGTTCGGAGTCCTCCTTTTTTGCTACGCGATACGGCGTCCACGAATGTTTTATAAAGAATCTAGGCACCAAGGGTGCTTTTATCGAGACGGATTTGTTTTTACCCGAAGGAAATACGGTTACGATTGCGGTGCCCACACATGGGAGGGTAAGCAGCCTTAAACTAAAGGGTAAAGTCGTCTGGACTGATCAATATGGATTTGGCGTTGAATTTGGTGAACCGATTCTGATTTAAGTCGCCTTCTGGTCTCACATTTCCATCCTTGCTTATTCTGCCCGAAGATAGATGGTCATCACCCTGAAGCACAACGTTT
>JASFIV010000025.1:0-27974 GCA_050122475.1 Desulfobacterales bacterium
GTCGGCGTAAACTGTTCCGTCAGAAAGGCACCGGAAGAGCCAGGCGCGGTGACATTAAATCTCCTTTGCTCAGAGGGGGCGGTGTTGTTTTTGGGCCTGATGGTCGCAAATATGCTTTCAAGCCACCTAAGAAAGTCCGTAAATTGGCATTGAAGATGGCTTTAAGCAGCAAATTGAGCGCCAGCGAACTCGTCGTGCTGGATAAAATTGAACTTGATCAAATCAAGACCAAAGATTTCATTGAGATCTTAAACAATTTAAAACTGGACAACACCCTCATTGTTGCGGATGCTGAAAATCGAAATTTGGAACTGTCCTCGCGCAATGTGCCTAATGTGAAGGTACTTCGCGCTGAAGGTTTGAATGTCTACGACATTCTCAAATACAAGACGTTAATTTTGCTGGAGCCAGCAATAAAGAATATCGAGAGGAGGCTGGCCGCATGATGCAATATGAAATCATCAAGCGACCCTTGATCACTGAGAAAACCAGTATTCAGAAGGAGATCGCCAATCAGTTGACGTTTGAGGTCGATCGACGTGCCAATCGTATTGAAATAAAACGCGCGATTGAAACGGCTTTTAAGGTCAGGGTTGCCAGCGTTCAGACGATGCAGGTTAAAGGCAAAGTCAAACGTAGAGGTCGCAACATAGGCAAGCGCCGGGACTGGAAAAAAGCAATCGTTACCCTGATGCCCGGAGAGCGCATCGATTTCTTTGAAGGAGCCTAGTCGTAGGAGAATATAATGATTACCAAAAAGGTGAAACCGACGTCACCCGGAAGACGTTTTCAGACGTATACCTCTCTTGAAGAGATTACGCGCGAGAAACCGGAAAGGCGATTGCTAAAGCCACTTAAAAAATCCGGTGGCCGCAATGTTCATGGGCGCATCACTATCAGGCGTCGCGGTGGCGGCCATAAACGACATTATCGCGTCATCGATTTTAAGCGCGATAAAACGGGAATTCCGGCCAAAGTCGCTTCAATCGAATACGATCCCAATCGCTCAGCGCGAATCGCGCTTTTGCATTATGCCGATGGGGAGAAGCGTTATATCCTGGCACCGGTTGGCCTAAAGGTCGATGATATCGTGGAATCCGGACCCGATGCAGACATTAAACCCGGCAATACGTTGCCGTTGAGTCATATCCCCTTGGGGACGCAAATCCATAATATCGAAATGCGTTTGGGCAAAGGCGGACAAATGGTCCGCAGCGCTGGAACTTACGCCCAGTTGATGGCCAAAGAGGATGCTTACGCATTGATTAAAATGCCTTCAGGAGAAGTTCGTATGGTGCTGCTTAAATGCAAAGCCACCATCGGGCAAATCGGAAATGTCGCTCATGAGAACAAGTCATTAGGCAAAGCCGGTCGCAATCGCTGGTTGGGGCGACGCCCAAAAGTGCGTGGGGTCGCTATGAATCCGGTTGACCACCCCATGGGTGGCGGTGAGGGCCGTTCTTCCGGCGGCCGGCATCCATGCAGTCCGTGGGGCTGGCCGACTAAAGGCTTTAAGACCCGTCGCAAAAGAAAAAGTGACCGTTTGATTATCAAAAAACGAAAATAATGAAAGTTATTCGTTATTTGACGAATCGATGAGCGCACCGAAACATTGTTTTAAAACCAATAACGAATAACTGATAACAAATAACAAACACGGGAGTGTTTATGCCACGTTCGCTAAAAAAAGGTCCTTTCATTGATGACCGCCTGCTCCAAAGAGTCAATGAGGCACAGGCATCGCGCAGCAGCCAGGTCATTAAAACCTGGTCGCGACGATCTACGATCGTTCCGGAGATGGTCGGTATTACGCTGGCTGTTCATAACGGAAGAAAATTTATACCGGTGTTTGTTTCAGAGAATATGGTCGGTCACAAACTGGGGGAATTTTCGCCGACCCGTACCTTTTATGGCCACGCGGGTGATAAAAAATCGCGACTAAAATAACCATTCAATTGAGCTAAAGCTCAGATGGGATTATTTGTTATCCGTTATTGGTTACTAGATAAAAAGCGATAAAGTCAGATTCTTTATCTGGACCTCTGTCAAAGTCCAATAACAAATAACAAAGGTTTAATAAAATGGAAGTCAAAGCTTCTGCAAAGTATATGCGAATATCGGCCCGCAAAGTCCATAAGCTTGTCGGGACTGTCAAGGGCAAGCCGGTTGAAACGGCTTTAAATACGCTTCAATTTATGCCCCAAAAAGCAGCGGGAATATTGGAAAAAGTCATTCGTTCGGCGGTCGCCAATGCCGATCAGAATCCGGATGTCGACATCGATCTATTGGTGGTTCGCAATATTACAGCCGACCAGGGCCCCACTCTCAAACGCTGGCGGGCCAGAGCCCGGGGCCGGGGCACCCGGATTTTAAAGCGAACCAGTCATATTACTGTCATTTTAGACGAAGAATCTTCAGTTTAGCTTTAACAAAGGAGGTAAAAGCTTGGGCCAGAAAGTTAATCCTGTCGGATTGAGATTGGGAATCGTCAAAACGTGGGAATCTCGTTGGTTCGGTGGTAAGAATTACGCCGAATATATACTGGAAGACCACCGGTTGAGAAAATTTATTAAGGAAAAATTGTACCACGCAGGCGTTTCCAGAATTGAAATCGAACGATCGTCCAAGCGTGTGCGTTTGCGCATATATACCTCCAGACCAGGTATTGTAATCGGCAAAAAAGGTTCTGAGATATCGCAGCTTAAAAAAGAGATCGAAAAGATGACGGACCGTGAGATTTTAATCGATATCCAGGAAGTCCGCAAACCTGAAATTGACGCTCAGCTGGTTGCCGAAAATGTGGCCCTCCAAATTGAAAGACGGGTAGCGTTTCGACGGGCCATGAAGCGCGGTGTTTCATCGGCAATGCGCTTTGGCGCCCTGGGCGTAAAAATCATCTGTTCCGGCCGACTCGGTGGCGCAGAGATGGCGCGAACCGAGTGGTATCGGGAAGGACGGGTGCCCTTGCACACCCTGCGTGCGGACATTGATTATGGATTTACCGAAGCCCGAACCACGTATGGTGTTATCGGTGTAAAAGTGTTTATTTTCAAAGGCGAAATATTGAAAAAGGATGAAGCCGAAATGGAAAGTTAGTTATTGGTTATTCGTTATGGGTTAGTAGTAATTTCAGACTTTATTCTACCAATCGTTGCGAATAACGAATAACAAATGACGCAGTAAAGGTTTTAAAAATGCTAAGTCCCAAAAAAGTAAAATATCGTAAACAGCAAAAAGGTCGAATGCGGGGCATTGCCCGTCGGGGGTCAAGGTTGAATTTTGGAGAATACGGATTGCAGGCGACCGGATGCGGCACCATTAGTTCCAAGCAAATTGAAGCTGCCCGAATCGCGATGACGCGTCACATAAAAAGAGGTGGCCGAATCTGGATCCGCATTTTTCCCGATAAGCCCTTTACCAAAAAACCGGCTGAAGTCCGGATGGGAAAAGGCAAAGGTGCGCCGGAAGGCTGGGTGGCCGTGATTCGCCCCGGCAGAATTCTTTATGAAATGCAAGGTGTGGACATAGAAACCGCCAGAGAAGCATTTCGCCTGGCAGGCCATAAGCTTTCAGTAAAGACCCGGTTTGTTGAGAGGAGTGAGGCCTGATGAAAGCCAATGAAATAAGAGAAATGAATCTTGAAGAAATGCAGCGCAAGGTCAACGACCTCAAAGAGGAACTGTTTAACCTGCGATTTCAGCATGAAATCGGGCAGCTTGAAAATCCCAATAAAATGAAACAGACGAAAAGAGATATTGCCCAAGTAAAAACCATCATTCGGGAAGTTGAATTGAAAAACAAGACGGTTGAAGAATAAGTAATGTCATGAAAAAACAGGGAATGAAAAGACAATTGGTGGGGACGGTCGTTAGCAATAAGATGGAGAAAACCGTGGTCGTCCTGGTCGAACGGCTTGTTAAGCATAAATTTTACCACAAATATATCCGGCGACGGGCCAAATTTGCTGCTCACGATCAAAACAATACCTGTCAGATCGGTGATAAGGTCATGCTGACAGAGTGCCGGCCGCTGAGCCGGTCGAAGCGGTGGCGGATCAGCAAGATCATCAAAAAAGCGGTTTAATCTCAAGGAACGATATCATGATTCAGTCAGAAACAAGGCTAACTGTAGCCGACAATTCCGGGGCCAAAGTCTTGTATTGTATCAAAGTGCTGGGCGGCTCCCGGAGACGGTATGCCAGAGTCGGGGATATTATCGTTGTGGCGGTCAAAGAAGCGCTGCCGAATGCCAAAGTTAAGAAAGGTGACGTCTTAAAGGCGGTTGTGGTTCGAACCAAAAAAGAAATTCGTCGACCCGATGGCTCTTATATTCGGTTTGACGATAATTCTGCTGTTCTGGTAAACGCTTCACGAGAGCCCATTGGCACCCGAATTTTTGGGCCTGTGGCCAGAGAACTGCGAGCCAAACGGTTCATGAAAATAATTTCATTGGCACCGGAGGTGCTCTAATTAGATGATGTTATTAGTTATTAGTTATTGGTTATTGGTAATAGGAAAAGGGCGATACCGTGAAAAATTTGTCTCCCCCAATAACAAATAACAAATAACCAATAACCAAAACAGGAAACCCAGACATGCTCCCAGCCAGAATACGTATAAAAAAGGACGACAAGGTCAAAGTTATTGCCGGCAAAGACAAAGGAAAAATCGGCAAGGTGCTCAAGGTTGATCGCAAAAAGAACCAGTTGCTCATCGAAAAAATCAATCTAATAAAGCGTCATACGAGGGCCAGTGCAAAAAGCAGACAGGGCGGAATCGTGGAAGGCGAGGCTCCGGTTCGCATCTCCAATGTAATGATTATGTGCAACAAGTGCATTAAACCGACCCGCGTTAAGATGCAGCGCCTGGAAGATGGGAAAAAAATAAGGCTTTGTGTTAAGTGCGGCGAGGCCATCGATACCTAAACCCGGCGCACGGAGGAAGGCGATGTCACAGCTAAAGACGATATATGAAAATGAAGTTGTGCCCAAGCTCATGGACACCTTCAATTATAAAAACAAGATGCAGGTTCCCAAATTGGACAAGATTGTTCTCAACATGGGCCTGGGTGAAGCCATTCAGAATATAAAAGTGCTGGAAGCTGCAGCCGAAGAGCTTAAAGCCATTGCCGGACAAAAGCCGGTGGTCACCCGGGCTAAAAAGTCCATTGCCGCCTTCAAGCTCAGAGAGGGGATGCCGATCGGCTGCATGGTCACCCTGCGACATCTTCGGATGTATGACTTTTATTATAAGCTGGTCAATATCGCTCTGGCGCGTGTTAGAGATTTTAGAGGTGTTTCCCCGAAAGCATTTGACGGCCGTGGTAATTACTCCCTGGGAATAAAAGAGCATATCATTTTCCCGGAGGTTGATTACGATAAAATCGATAAGATAAAAGGACTCAATATCAGCATTGTGACGACAGCCCAGACAGACGATGAAGGCAGGCAACTGTTAAGTTTAATGGGCATGCCGTTTAGAAATTAGGGAGGCAAATTTGGCGAAAAAAGCGCTTCGAAATAAAGCAATGCGAGAGCCAAAGTTTCAGGTTCGGCAATACAATCGTTGTCCGATTTGCGGACGACCCAGAGGATACCTGAGAAAGTTTGGACTCTGTCGTATTTGCTTCCGGGTATTTGCATCCGAAGGCAAACTTCCCGGAGTTGTAAAGTCAAGTTGGTAATTTTAGAAACTGGAAACTGGAAACTGGAAATTCGTTAAACCTGTGTTCAGATGACCGGTTTATCGGCAGATTTAAACCTCTGCTCGAGTTACAAGTTTCTAGTTTCAAGTATCAAACATAGGAGAAGATAATGGCGGTAAGTGATCCGATAGCCGATATGTTGACGCGAATTCGCAATGGTGTCAAAGCCCGGTTTAACAGTGTTGATGTACCCGGCTCAAAACTTAAAACCGAAATTGCCAGAATTTTAAAGGACGAGGGTTTCATTAAAAATTACAAATTCTTAAAAGATGGCAAGCAAGGTATCTTGCGGATATACCTCAAGTACGGCCCGGGGCAGTCGAATGTGGTTTACGGGCTCAAGCGCATCAGCAAGCCCAGTTGTCGGGTTTACGTGAAAAGCAGCGGTATCAAACCGGTTTATAATGGCATGGGGATTTCGATTTTATCTACCTCTAAAGGCATCATGACAGACAAAAAGGCACGACAGGAAAACATCGGTGGCGAAATCCTTTGCAATGTATGGTAGCCACAGAAGCAGGGCGCAAATTATAAGGAGATGACAGCAGGTCACTGGAATCAGGCAGCAATCAACAAAGATCGATCTGCATAGGCTCTACTAATCTGGGAGTAACATATGTCTCGAGTCGGGAAACAACCGGTACCCATTCCGGATAAAACAAAATTATCTTATGAAAACAGGGTCCTAACGGTCCAGGGCGAGAAAGGCAAACTAACGCGGTCGATTCATCCTGCCGTGGATCTAAAAATTGAAGATGGTGTTTTGAATGTGGTGCCGCTTGAGGATAAACGGACCAGTCGCGCGCTGCAGGGTATGACCCGGAGCCTGGTGGCCAATATGATCACCGGCGTCAATAAGGGATTCGAGCGCACGTTGATTATCAATGGCATCGGATATCGGGCGGAAATGAAAGGCAACACGATTGTATTAAATGTGGGCTATTCAAATCCGGTTGAATTCAACTTGCCGGAAGGTGTGGCCGCATCGATCGATCGCAACACTATTATCAAATTAACCAGCATCGATAAAGAAAAACTGGGACTGGCTGCTGCGGCCATTCGTAAAATAAGGCCTCCGGAGCCCTACAAAGGCAAAGGCATAAAATATGCCGAGGAACACATTCGACGCAAGGCCGGTAAAGCCGGCGCCGCCGCGGCTCAGTAAAGTCTAAACCAACAGCAGCGGGTGTTGATAGAGCGGTTTGACGCCCGCCCCAAAAACAGGCAACAGAAAATGGGATCGCTTAATCAAAAAACACAAGCACGGCTAAAACGAAAAAAGAGAATACGCAAAAAATTGATTGGTTCAGCTGATCGACCCAGGCTGTGCGTTTTCAGAAGTGCCAAACACATTTATGCTCAGGTAATTGATGATTCCATCGGTCAAACCCTTACGGCGGCTTCAAGCACCGAAAAGGCTGTACGGGAGAAATTGGAATCCAAGAATAAAGTGGCTGACGCGAATGCAGTCGGTCAGATGATCGGGCAACGGGCGATCGAAAAAGGTGTTAAACAGGTCGTGTTTGACCGGAACGGATTTTTGTACCACGGCCGGATAAAAGCTGTTTCAGATGGTGCCCGCAAGGCCGGGTTAAAATTTTAATATTTCAAAAATACAAATTTAGTATAGACGCAACCGAATCGTTCTCACGCCAAGACGCCAAGACGCAAAGAATTTAGATAACATAAAAAAATTTTCCTTTGCGGGCTTTGCGGCTTTGCGTGCGGCATACAAGGAGGCAGGCTTTTGTTCAAACAAGAAATAGATGAAACGCAATTTATCGACAAAGTGGTCCACATCAATCGGGTGGCCAAAGTTGTTAAAGGGGGGCGTCGATTTAGTTTCAGTGCAATCGTCGTTGTCGGCGATGGGCAAGGATCAGTTGGGTTCGGTCTGGGTAAAGCCGGAGAAGTTCCCGAGGCGATCCGCAAAGGTGTTGAAAAGGCAAAAAAGAATATGATTTCAGTGCCTTTAGTGGAGGGTACGATCCCCTATGAGATTATCGGCCGATTCGGTGCCGGCAAGGTTTTGCTTAAACCGGCTGCAGAGGGTACGGGCGTGATTGCCGGAGGCGCTGTAAGGGCGGTTCTGGAAGCTGTCGGCGTTCAGAATATCTTGACCAAGTGTCTCGGATCGCACAATCCCCACAATCTGGTAAAGGCCACGGTTAACGGCCTTGAGCGGCTTGAGAGTCGGGAAATGGTGGCTGCCAGAAGAGGAATTTCAGTGGAGGATCTTTAGCATCCTGCACGCAATACACAAAGCATTACAGAATTAGAATTATCCAAGGGATCAGATAAATGGCCGAAACGATAAAGGTAAAGCTGGTGCGAAGCATGATTGGCAGACCGGCAAAGCAACGTAAGGTCTTGCGCGGGATGGGACTAACGCGTTTAAACAAAACCGTTGAGCTCAAAGATACGCCTGAAATTCGAGGCATGATCAAAAAAGTCACGCATTTAGTCAGTACTGAGGAGTAAAGCGATGAAGCTTCATGAACTATCACCGCCTGCAAAATCACGTAAATCCAATCGACGATTAGGGCGGGGTGTTGGAAGCGGCCGTGGCAAAACCGCCGGTCGAGGCAGCAAGGGTTTTAACAGCCGTTCTGGCGGTGGGGTCAGACCCGGCTATGAAGGCGGACAAATGCCAATCCAACGGCGTTTGCCCAAACGCGGTTTTACCAACATTTTTCGAAAAAAAATGGCCGTCATCAATGTTAGGGATTTATTGAAATTCGAGAGCGGCAGTTTGGTTGATAAGACAGCACTCGTCAAAGCAGGGATGGTAAAGGGTCAAAATGACGGGATTAAACTATTGGGGCACGGAGAAATCAAGGTCGCTCTCACTGTCCAAATTAATCAAGTCAGCAAAGCTGCCCGGGAGAAGATAGAAGCTGCTGGCGGTACGGTAGAGGTCATATAATGATCGGTAGCGGGTTTCAAAATATATTTAAAATACCAGAGTTAAAAAAACGCATTCTTTTCACGTTTGGTTTGCTTGTTGTTTATCGCATCGGCGTCCATGTTCCCGTCCCGGGAATTGACAGCTCAGCACTGGCATCATTCTTCGCCCGGGCGGAGGGCACTATATTTGGTATTTTTAATATGTTTTCCGGCGGGGCCTTGGAAAGGCTTTCGGTTTTTGCTCTTGGAATTATGCCTTACATTAGTGCTTCTATTATATTGCAGCTATTAACAGTCGTCATACCGCATCTGGAGCAACTCAAAAAAGAAGGCGAGCAGGGGCGCAAGAAAATTACGCAATATACCCGCTATGGCACTGTTATTTTAAGTATTATACAGGGTTTTGGCATCAGTGTGGGACTGGAAAGTATGAGCTCACCGGGCGGGGCTCCGGTTGTTTTATTTCCAGGCTGGGCATTTAGACTGATGACGGTGATAACCCTAACCGCCGGTACGGCTTTTATCATGTGGCTGGGCGAGCAGATTACCGAACGCGGCATCGGCAATGGTATTTCACTTATTATTTTTGCCGGTATTGTTGCGCGGCTGCCGACGGCGGGCGGCAATACGTTTCGGTTGCTGTCCACTGGAGAAATGGGAATTTTTATTGCCATGATTTTGCTCATTTTTATGGTGGCAGTGGTCGGATGTATCATCTTTGTGGAGCAGGGACAGCGCCGCATCCCGGTTCAATATGCCAAAAGAGTGGTGGGTCGCAAAATGTATGGCGGTCAGAGTACGCATCTGCCTCTGAAAATTAATACGTCCGGCGTGATTCCACCGATTTTTGCTTCATCGATAATTATGTTCCCGGCCACCATCGCCAATTTTATCAATATCCCCTGGATCAGAACAATTGGCGAAGCCATGCGGCCGGGAAATGTTGTCTATGAGTTACTATTCGTAGGCTTTATTTTCTTTTTCTGTTATTTTTATACGGCGGTTACATTCAATCCGGTTGATGTTGCCGAGAATATGAAAAAGCAGGGTGGTTACATTCCGGGCATCCGGCCGGGAAAACGGACTGCCGATTATATTGATAAGGTGCTAACGCGTATCACGCTTGGCGGTGCGATTTATGTGTCAGCTGTTTGTGTACTTCCCTCTATTTTAATAACTCGCTTTGACGTCCCGTTTTATTTTGGCGGTACGGCGTTGCTGATTGTGGTAGGTGTCGCGATCGATACCGTTGCCCAGATTGAGTCACATATGCTCAGCCGTCATTATGAGGGATTTTTAAAGCGCAGTGGCGGCGCACGGGTAAAAGGTCGCTATTAGTCTCGTTTACAGAGCCAGAAACAGGAGTTGCTGTGGCCAAAGAAGAACCGATTGTCGTTGAAGGTGTTGTCCTGGAAACATTGCCCAACGCAATGTTTAAGGTTGAATTGGAGAACAAACATCAGGTATTGGCCCATATCTCGGGTAAAATGCGAATGCATTTCATCAAGATTCTGCCTGGGGATAAGGTCACTGTTGAATTATCTCCTTACGACCTGACACGTGGCCGGATCACCTATCGATCAAAATAGAATGGGTACCAGGTATTGGGTATTTGATATTGATAAAGCGGGTCGTCATCTTATTGCCTTTACCGAATACCGACTACCCAATACCTAATTTAGGAGCATAACTCATGAAGGTTCGAGCATCAGTCAAAAAAATCTGCCCCAAATGTAAAATTGTACGTCGCAAAGGGGTTGTGCGGGTGATCTGCGAAAACAAACGGCATAAACAGCGGCAAGGATAAAGGAGGATTCACATTGGCAAGAATCGCAGGTGTTGACTTACCTAAAAATAAACGCATCGAGATCGGTTTGACCTATATTTATGGGATCGGCAGGTCATCTTCCCGGAAAATTCTGGAGAAACTGGCGATTGATATAGACACCAAGACCGATCAGTTGACAGAAGATCAAGTCAGTAGCATCCGTAAAGTGATCGACAATGAATATAAAGTTGAGGGTGAACTGCGTACGGAAGTCTCAATGAATATCAAGCGGCTGATGGATCTGGGGTGTTATCGTGGATTGCGGCATCGCAAATCGTTGCCGGTGCGCGGCCAGCGTACGAGCACCAACGCCCGCACGCGCAAGGGACCCAAGCGGGCGGCTGTCAAAAAGAAAGGTGCCGCCAAACAGAAAAAATAAACTTGTTCGCAAATGCCTGTTGGCGATTACCCTTTGGGCATTTGAAAACAGATCGCCAGAAAGGGAAAATTGGAAAATATAACCACGAAAACACGAAATTCTGGAATCACGAAATCCATTCTATTTTACTTTTCGTGTTTTTAACTTTTCGTGATTTCGTGGTAAATGTTCTTCAGTTAATCGGCAATAGATCTTTAGCATTTATATGAGGCAAAATCGATGGCCAAAAAAATTCGCACCAAGAAAAGAGTTAAGAAAAATATTGCCAGTGGCGTTGTTCATATTCAATCGACGTTTAACAATACGATTGTGACCATAACTGACGTCGGTGGAAATGTTGTTTCCTGGTCCAGTGCTGGTGTTCAGGGCTTCAAGGGATCGCGTAAAAGTACGCCCTTTGCAGCTCAGTTGGCTGCAGAAGATGCTGCCAAAAAAGCAATGGAACATGGTATGCAAACCGTAGAAGTGTATGTCAAGGGACCCGGTCCTGGCAGAGAATCCGCTCTGCGCGCCCTGCAGGCCGCCGGATTTAATGTCACCATGATCAAAGACGTAACGCCTATTCCCCACAACGGGTGTCGGCCACCCAAGAGACGAAGAGTGTGATAGTTATTTGTTAATCGTTATTCGTTATTAGACGGTAAAGATCTGAGTAAAAATAACGCCTAAACGAATAACTGATAACCAATAACCAATAACTGATAACCAATAACCAAACACGGAGGATCTTTTGTCAAGATATAAAGATTCAGTTTGTCGGCATTGCCGGCGTGAAAACCTTAAATTGTATCTGAAAGGTGATCGCTGCTATTCGGATAAATGCGCCTTTGACAGACGCTCATATCCGCCCGGCGAGCACGGAGAACGACGGGGTCGGAAAATTTCTGATTACGGCATTCAGCTGCGTGAAAAGCAGAAAGTCAAACGGATGTACGGGCTTTCTGAAAAACAATTTCACCTGTTTTTTGAAAGAGCCGAAGCTCAAAGAGGCGTCACCGGCACCAATTTGCTTGTCTTGCTGGAGCGTCGACTCGATAATGTCGTCTATCGCCTTGGTTTTGCGAATTCCCGCACTCAAGGGCGTCAATTCGTGTTGCACAATCATTTTCTGGTTAACGGGAAGAAAGTCAACATCCCGTCCTTTTTGGTTAAAAAGGGCGATTCAATTGAGGTAAAAGAGAAAAGCAAAAAGATTGCAGCCATTTCAGACTCATTAGAGGCAGTCGTCCGCAGGGGTATTCCCCAATGGCTGGAGCTTGAAAAAGAAAAGCACAAAGGTGTCGTGACCGGATTTCCGGTACGCGAAGACCTTACGATGCCGATTCAAGAACAGCTGGTTGTTGAGCTTTATTCCAAATAGCAGCGAACCAGAAAGATCGTCGTGGTCGGCAGGCCCGACCATGGTTGGATCATCTAAAACCCTTTTCGATTTGGAGATTAGAAAATGTCATCCGACGAACTGATGTATGTTAACTGGCAGCAAATGATCAGACCTGAAAGAGTTCAGGTTACCAGTAATCCATCTTACGGTAAATTTGTTTGTGAACCCCTGGAAAGGGGTTTCGGTATCACTATCGGCAACTCATTAAGACGGATCGTACTGTCATCATTATATGGTGCTGCGATTACATCTGTAAAATTTGATGGCGTCATGCACGAATTCAGTGTTATCCCCGGCGTTCTGGAAGATGTATCTGAAATTATTTTAAATCTAAAGGAAGTGCGATTTAAGGTCTCGGATGCTGAACCCAAAACCGTCACGCTTGAGGCCTCCGGCGAAGGTGAAGCGACCGCCGGTGATATTGTAAGTGCAGACGGCAAGTGTGAAGTGCTGAATCCTAAACATCACATTGCGTCTCTGGACGAAAAAGGGAAGCTCAGTTTGACCATGACCGTAAAGTACGGCAAAGGATATTCTTTGGCCGAAGCGAATAAAGATGAAGGATCTCCTGCCGGCACCATCCCGATCGATGCGGTTTTCTCGCCCATCAGACGTGTCAATTTTGTGGTTGGCAATGCCCGGGTCGGTCAGCGAACAGATTACGATAAACTGACCATGGAAGTCTGGACAGACGGAAGTATTATGCCGGAAGATGCCGTCGCTTATGCCGCCAAGATCTTAAAAGAGCAAATGACGGTTTTTATCAATTTTGATGAAGAATTGGAACCGCCGCCTGAGGAAGCTGCAACAAGCAAGGAAAAACCAAAATTTAATGAAAATCTGTATCGCAGCGTGGAAGAGCTCGAATTGTCCGTGCGCAGTGCCAATTGTCTGAAGAATGCAGATATCAATAAGATCTGGCAGCTGGTTAGCAAGACAGAGGCGGAAATGCTCAAGACGAAAAATTTTGGCCGCAAATCATTAAATGAAATCAAGGAAGTATTATCAGAAATGGGATTGTCACTCGGCATGAAACTGGAAGATTTTAAGCCTCCCGAGGAAGATAAGGAAGAAGAGGAGTAATTGACCATATGCGACATCGAAAAGCCAGCGTGAAACTGAATCGAACCACGAGTCATCGCAATGCGATGTTTCGAAATATGGTCACCTCGTTGTTCAAACACGAGCGTATTCGAACCACGGGCGCCAAAGCCAAAGAATTACGGCGCTGGGCCGATCACCTGATCACATTGGCCAAGCGGGGTGACTTGCATGCCAGACGGCAGGCCCTTGCGATTGTCAGGGAAAAACAGGTCGTTCATAAATTGTTCGCAGAAGCCAACGAAAAATTTGGCCATTCAGCCGGGGGGTATACACGGATTGTGAAGCTGGGTCGCCGCGCCGGCGATGCGGCTCCCATGTCCTTGATTGAGCTGGTGGTTGTCGAATCAGGGGGCAAGAAAAAGACCAAAAAGAAGGCTGCCAAGCGCGGCGCTGCCAAAACCAAAACAGCTGCTGCAAAAAAGACTGCCGCGGAAGCCAAGGACGTAAAGAAACCAGCGGAGAAAAAGGACTCAAAAACCGAAACTAAGAAAAAAACTGAAACCAAGTCAAAAACGGCAGCAAAAACTAAAACTGCAGCAGCAAAAGAAAAAGCAACTGAAGATAAACCAAAACCCACTTCAAAAAAGAAAGGCGTCAAAGACTAAAATAGACCTCAATCGCTTTTTATATTGATTGCGTATAATATCGAATGCTTAACAGGCTCTGTCCTCATTGACGGGGCCTTTTTTTTAGTTTTTCATAATTTTAATGATGATCGCAATTTTTTAATGATTAGAATTCTTGCCAATAAGCGTCATTATTGCATCTACAGCAAGTATTGATCGTAAATGCCATATATTATGCAATCATCGCCCTTGACTTTGATCAGGAGTTCTTTTAAGTATGATTAAACTAAAGCGCTTCATATTCGTTTGCCCTTTTAACCCGGCGGAAATAAATGCAACCAAAATCCTGGAAACCGTGGGCGCTGTTATCTCCGGCATTGAGCGCCGTGTTTCTTTTGCTGGTTGTCCCTGTATGTTTCATTGTCGTTTACAGCTTCTGGCTGCGATCCCCTACCGGCGCAGACATTCCTGCGTTTCAGTTCGGCAACTACGCTAAATTCTTTGCCGACTATTTCTATCCGTCTATCCTTTTGCGAACCATACGGGTTTCACTCCTAAGCGTCGCCTTGTGTCTCGTGCTTGGCTATATCCCAGCCTATTTTTTCTATCGCAGTACGACCCGTTTCAAATCGGTTTTACTTTTGCTGATTATGCTCCCTTTCTGGATCAGTTTCATCATTCGCACCATGAGCTGGATCAACATCCTGGGCGATACAGGGCTGATTAATCATTACCTTGTTAAATTCGGTATTTTATCTGAACCCTTGGGCATGCTGTACAATGAAGGCTCGGTTCTGATGGGTCTGATTCAATACCTGCTACCCTTTATGATCCTGAATATTTATGTGAGCCTGGAGGGCATAGACAAAAGTCTGCTGGAGGCAGCTCGCAGCATGGGTTGCACCGAATGGCAGGCGTTCAGAGAAGTCACCCTGCCGCTCAGTCTTCCGGGTGTCAGCGCGGGCTGTTTGCTCGTTTTTGTTTTGACTGCCGGGACCTATCTACCACCGATGATCTTGGGTGGACCCAAAAATGAGATGATTGCCAATTTGATTTTTAAACGGGTTATCGGTACATTGGATTGGCCTTTTGGTTCAGCGATCAGCGTCATTTTATTGGGTCTGCTGCTCATTATCGTGTGGACCTATAACCGTTATCTGGGCATCAATCAGATATTTAAAAGTCTTCAGGGAGAGTAAGCGCATGCTAAAGATTTCGGGCTGGTCTTTGATTCGCTTGTACACGATCTTGGTCTATGTGTTTATGTTCACACCCATTATTGTGGTCGTTGTCTTGTCCTTCAATCCCGAACAATTTGGCAGCTTTCCGATGAAGGGCTTTAGTTTCAGATGGTTCGTCAGGCTGGCTCAAAATCAAACCATTTTGATCGCTTTTAAAAATTCCCTGATTTTGGGTGCGCTGACAGCAGTGGTCTCAACAGCCGTCGGCATTATGGCGTCCATGGCGTTTGTGCGCTATAACTTTCCGGGCAAAAATACGCTCAATACATTGCTATTGGCGCCGATCATGATACCCGAAGTCATTTTAGGGGTGGCGCTGCTGCTTTTCATTCGCTGGCTGCAGCAGCCCAAAAGTTTTGCCTTGCTGGTGATCGGGCATGTGGTGTTGACGCTGCCCTATGTGCTTTTAATCGTTCAGGCCCGGCTGGGCGGGATCAAAAAGGAATATGAAGAAGCAGCTCAATCTCTGGGAGCCAATTCTTTACAGACTTTCAAAGAGGTGACCCTGCCGTTGCTGACACCGGCCATATTGGCGGGTATGTTATTCTCTTTTACAATATCCTTTGATGATATCACCGCGACGCTCTTCTGGGCCACAGCGCAAAATCAAACCGTACCAGTAAAGATATTTGGTATGTTGCGCAACTCCATCAGCCCGGAAATCAATGCGCTGGGTACAGTGATGATCATTCTGACGATTGTCACCCCGCTTCTGGCCGGCTATTTGTCCCGCAAATTATCAAGGGGGACCTAGGAATTGTCGCCAAAGACCGCACATCTTTGGAATAGGGGTTTTGAAATGGGTCCGAATGTTGCTGAACCGTGGAGAATTTAAAATGCCGATGATCGAATTAGCCGACAAGGAGGGAAATACTAGATGGATTACTGTATTTCCGTTTAATTCCCTTGAAGCGGCACGCTCATATGTCGCCAAATCTTCGGTTGCCTTGAAAATCGTCAAAGGCGACCAACCCGTCTACTGGGTCTTAAACACTGAGGATGCTGCGTGGGCCCTTGAATGCGGGTATCTGGAGGTCAAATGAGGAAAGGATTAACTAAAGCTCAACATATTGAAAGGAGGTAAACTATGAAGCATGGTCTTTCAGACAAATTGGATCAATTGATTGAGCAGTTTATGGATGGAGAAATTGACCGACGCAATTTTTTGAAATACCTGGGTATTGCCGGTGCCGCAGCAGGTCTGATGGGGGGGCCCTTTGGATTTAACAGGCGGGCCTACGCCGCCGAATCCATTCGCTTCGATGGCTGGGGTGGGGTGGTTTCCGAAGCCTTTCGTGAGCATGCCTTTAAGCCCTTCACCGATGCCACCGGCGTCAAGGTCATCGATGGTGAGTTTGGCGATATGGACACTTACCTGACCCGGGTCAAGGCTTCTTTCCCGCCCGGCGGGGAGTTTAATCTAGCCCATTTGAGCGGTGTTTTTGATTATGCCCGTTATGTCGGTCTCAAATTCCATGTAAAGCTTGATGAAAGCAAAATTCCGAATCTCAAAAATGTGATGACCGCTATGATGGAGCCCTATCGGGCGATTACCGACGGGACCCTTTCGGCTGTTCCCTATGATTACGGCCAGACCGGTATTGCCTACAACACAAAATACATCACAAAGGAGACAGCCGAAAAACTGGGAGCCTCTTTGCTGTGGGATAAAGCAGCTCTCAAAGGCAAACTGGGTAGCTGGGGAGACTGGCGCACCAACATCTGGTACGCGGCCCTGCATACCGGGCAGAATCCAAACAAAATATCCGACATGAAAGCCATTTGGAGCGCTTTGCAGGAACAGGTCCCGATGGTGAAAAAGTACTGGGGCTCCGGCGCCGAACTCATGAGCCTGTTGGCCAACGAGGAGATTTATGCCACCGTTGCCTGGTCGGGCCGCGTGGCTGCCTTGCAGGCCCAGGGCCATCCTATCGGGTTTCTATCGCCGCATAACTGCTACTCCTGGCAGGAATGTATTTTTGTCATGAAGGGAACTGATTTGGATGTGGCCCAAAAGCTCCTGAATTTCATGCTGGAACCCAAGGCCGCCATTGCAGTGGCGGTCGGGCAAAAATATCCGTCGAGCCTGGATCCGACCAAGGTTCCCATGCCCGATGAAGTCAAGAAACTGCCGGCTTTTGATCCGACCGGCAAACTGGAAGGGTACCTGTTCGCCGATCCGGCTTTCTGGAACGCGCACCAGGTTGATTTTGCCGAAAAGTGGGATCGGATCAAAGCGGGTGGATAATCCAATGACAGCACCGGCCGCCCATAGCGGGCGGCCGGTCATTCAATCATACTGAAAGAGGGTAAACTGTGGATGAGAAGTCGACTTCCCCTGCGGTTCAGTTAAAAGGGGTATACAAACGATTCGGCAAGGTCGTCGCCGTAGAAAAGATGGACCTTGATATCGAGGAAGGCACACTGGTGACGCTTCTCGGGCCGTCCGGTTGTGGCAAAACCACGATTTTAAGAATGGTCGCCGGTCTGGAGGCACCCACCGAAGGCGATATCTATATCAAAGGTAAACGGGTCAACGATGTCCCCATCCACAAACGCAATCTGGGGATGATTTTTCAAAACTACGCCCTTTTCCCGCACAAGACGATTTTCGACAATGTCGCTTTCGGGCTCAAATACCGCGATGTCCCTAAAAGCGAGATGAAATCAAAGGTCAAAAAGGCGCTGGAAATGGTCCGGCTTCCCGGCGTTGAGGGTAGGATGCCCTCGCAACTATCCGGTGGCCAGCAGCAACGCATCGCCATGGCGCGTGCCATTGTGATTGAGCCGGATGTGCTTTTGATGGACGAGCCGTTGTCGGCCTTGGACGAGAATCTGCGCGAGGAAATGCGACGGGAAATCGACAACCTGCAGCAGATGCTGGGCGTTACGACCATCTTTGTCACCCACGATCAGCGCGAAGCGCTTTCCATGTCCGATAAAATCATCGTGATGAATGACGGCCTCAAGCAACAGGAAGGTAGCCCAGAGGAGGTCTACAATTATCCTCACAACCATTTTGTGTCTGACTTTCTGGGACATTCCAATTTCTTCGGCGGTGTGATTTCCAATTCGGTTGGCGAGGTAGTCAGCGTCAGATTGCCGGACGGCAATGAATTCAGCGTGAAACATCCGGGTGATTGGACCGATGGCGAGCCAGTCGAGTTGGTCGTCCGCGCTCAAAAATTTGAGCTGACCGGTTCGGGCGAAGGTCCCCCTGAGCCTGACATGAATAGCTTTAACGGCACGATCAAAGACCGCAGCTACATGGGCGGGGAGGTCAGCTATTTTGTTGAGTTGGAAAGCGGCACAATGGTGCATGTCATCGGCATCGCTAAATTGACCCCATTTCGCAAAGGGGAAAAAATCCGGTTGCATGTGGCGCCCCGGCATTGTGGTTTGCTCCGGACGGATAAAACTGCTTAAGGGGCGATATTAACTGAATGACCTGCCATTTAACCCGCCTCAAGAAATGCCTTAAATTGCAAATTACCTGAAAATAAAGAATGCTAGCGACAACTTGAGGCATTTCCCGGTTTAACAGGGATAGGATGTGAAATGGAATTTACACACATGTTACAACCGCTTAAAAACAATTTCCCGGAGCGGATCATCACAATCGATTCGCACATCGCCGGGGAGCCGGCCCGTCTGATTGTGGGCGGTATCGGTTCGGTGCCGGGTGAGACCATGCAGGCCAAACGGGAATTTTTCATGAAACATTATGATCACATTCGCCTGCTGTTGACGCGCGAGCCGCGCGGCCATCGCGACATGTTTGCCGCCTGTGTCACCGAACCCGTATCGACCGGTGCCCGTTTTGGCCTGATTTATATGGACGCACGCCGCTATCCATATCTATGCGGTCATGCCACCATGGGTGCGGTCATGACCCTGATCGAGGCCGGTGAGATTGATGCCTTCGACGATGATCTACAGGTTCTTGTTGACACACCTTCCGGGCCCATGCAGGCAACGGCTTATATGCACGACGGCAAGGTCGAATCGGTTGCAATTCGGATGGTGCCTTCGTTTGTTTACAGCGATAATGAAACCCTGTCCATTCCCGGGTTCAGTCAACTGGCGGTGGCGACCGTTTGTGTGGGTGGATTCTTTGTAATGGTTTCAGCCGATCAGGTCGGTCTGGGCTTCAGCCCGTCAAATTGGCCGCGTTTCCGTGAGTTGGGCATGCAACTGATTCAAGCCGCCAATGAACAATTGACGGTGCAACATCCCACCCGTCCTGAAGTCCGCACAGTGGATGTCACCGAATTTTTTGATGCGGCCCTGGACGATCAGGGCCAGGGCAAAAGCATCGTCATTTTGGGCGAAGGCCATATGGACCGCTCGCCGTGCGGCACCGGCACGGCGGCTAAGATGACCCTGCTGCATCATCGCGGCCAATTCGGTTTTGACGACACCTTCACCAACACCAGCCCGCTCGGCACGACTTTTGAGGGTCGACTGGTCGAAGAAATTCGACTGGGGGATACAAAGGCGATCGTTGCCGAAGTCCGCGGCAGCGCTCAGATTACCGGTATACACGAATTCATTATCGATGCGAATGATCCATTCCAGAAAGGCTTCTTATTATGACCCGAAACGACACTGCACCGGATCTCATATTACTGAACGGCAACATCTGCACACTGGACAGTCAAAAACCGCAGGCCGAGGCCATTGCCGTTAAAGCGGGCCGGATTACCGCTGTTGGTGAAAACGACGCTGTTGACGCGCTGGCCGGTCAGCAGACTGAGCGTATCGTGCTTGATGGTCGTCTGGTCATTCCGGGATTGATGGATTCTCATTTTCATTTTTATGACTGGGCCATGGGTCGGCAACAACTTGATTTGGCGCAAGTCAATTCTTTAGACGAACTTCTCGATCAGGTTGCGCAGAGCGCCGCAAAATTACCGCCGGAGAAGTGGATTTTAGGTCAGGGCTGGAATGAATCCGATTGGCCCGAGCACACCATGCCGCGCCGGGATCATCTGGATGCGGTGGCCCCGGCCCATCCGGTTGCGCTCTGGCGGTGTGATCTGCACCTGGTTGCGGTCAACTCGACTGCCTTACAGTTGGCCGGAATCGACAAAACAACCCCGGATCCCCCCGACGGGGTCATCGAAAAGGATTCATCCGGGCACCCCACCGGTATTTTACGGGAACTGGCGCCCAATCTGATTAAAGCGGTCATTCCGGCACCGGAGGCGGATGCCGTTGTGGCCGCGATGCAAGACGGTATCACCAAACTTCACACCCTGGGACTGACCGGTCTTCACGATGTCCGTTTGATGGGCGGTCTGGAAGGCGCTCCGGCATTAAAGGCCTGGCAGCTTCTAAATGAAAAAGACAAGCTTGATCTGCGGTGTTGGGTGAGCCTTGCCGGCGAACGTCTGGAGGAAGCCATTGCTCTTGGATTTCGTACCGGTCTCGGTGATGAGCGCCTGCACATCGGCCACCTCAAATACTTCGCGGACGGCGGCATGGGGGCCCGCACCGCCTGGATGCTGGAGCCCTATCTGGATGCCGAATTGGGCATGCCGCTGGGCTCGATGGCGGAGCTGGCCAAAAAGATTTCAGCCGCGGAAAAGGCCGGGCTGGCTGTGATCGTGCACGCCATCGGGGATCGGGCCAATCGCGAGGTCATCGACGTTCTGGAAGAAATAATTGAATCGCGAGAGCAGACAAAGGAGCGGCCTTTTATGCCATCGGCGCTATCCCATCGCATCGAGCATGCTCAGATGATTCGATCCGAAGACATCCAGCGGCTGGCGAAACTCAAAGTGGCCGTCTGTGTCCAGCCGCATAACATGATCCTGGACATTAATATGATCGACGAATCGGTCGGACCCCTTGGACGCCACACCTATGCCTATAAAGAAATGATCGATGCAGGCATCCCGGTGCTGCTCAGCTCCGATGCACCCGTTTGTGATCCCAGCCCACTGGTCGGAATCCATGCTGCCGTTACGCGCCAGCGGCGCGACGGCACCCCGGCGGGGGGCTGGTATCCCGAACAGCGAATCAGTGTCGCCGATGCCCTCCGGGGGTACACCACGATGCCGGCCGCATTTTACGGACAGACCCGCAACATGGGATCGCTCACCCCCGGCAAATGGGCCGATATGATCGTTTTAGACCGGGATATTTTTCAGGTGGACCCAATGGAAATTGCCGACACACAGGTGGAGATGACGGTATTTGACGGGCGGGTCGTCTATCAATGTGATGCCTGACGCTTGTGGGAAGACTGCTGGGGGGGTCGGGAAGTTTTTCCATCCAACCTATTATTTTATATTCGATTTCTGTTCTTTCGCTACACTCGCTTAAGCATGAGTTTGCATGATGAAGTCGCTGATATTTCATCCCGCAATCGATTCAAGAGAAACTCCCCGAACCGTCAACAAATATGCAAATGAAAGTATCCAGCCTGCAAAATCCATCTAAAAATCCCGGATTACGCTTGAACTTGCTGCGGACGCTCAGGCCATGATAAAACCGCCGCTGCCCACCAGGCCCTCGAGTACTAAGATGGGCTTGCCGTCCGTATCGACTGTTACGCCCGGCGGCCAGTCGAAAGCTGGATCCATTCCCTTAAAATAATCCAGCGTATAAGGCAGCAGTTTAAGCGTCATCCGCCCGTTTTCGGCAGACAGCTTAGATGTCAGACCGAAGTCGACCTCGCCCAATTGGGTCAGGATGATATATCGCGGAATTTCCCGGCCGCTGCCGTCCTTGCGGACTTTGGTGGCGATATCGATGACCGTGGAAACCTCGAGGGGATGTTTTTGATTCCAATCTGTTTGCAGGGGCAGACCGGCGACATATAAATGGTGGAATTCCAGGCCGATCTGTCGGCAACCGTACGCCAGACGGTGAATTTCATCCGGGTGATCATTGATGCCGCTCAAAAGCGGTGTGTTATTGTATACGGTGATGCCTTTATTGCCTAAAGCCTTTATCAGATCAGCATGAATCGGCTCGAGTTCAGCGGAATGCAGAAATTGGGTCTCGATTTCCAGTCTCAGGGGATTGACCACCGCCAGGCGATTGAGCTCGCCCAGTCGGTCGATTATGGCCCGGGTATACACAGTAGGATCATAGTTGAATTTAAGACTTCGCAGCCGGACCGCATTGACATGATGGATGCCTCGAAGATGACTGATGAGCTGTCCGATACGATAAAGGTGATCGATGGCATCCTGTTCGGATGAGATGACCACATCGGTAATGCGGCTGTCGTCACGAATATACGCCACATCTGAATCGCCGGCTGTGGCATCGATCTCCACCCGCGTTTCGTGGGTCCGGACCAGATTTTCTGATCCGGTTGAGACGATCGAGCATCCTATTGTCTGATCTTTTATAGCTCGAGCTTGCAGGGTTTCCAGGGCCTGCTGATCGGTCTCATTGGCTTTACCGGAAGCCGGTTTGCGGGGACCTAAAAAGATCGAATCATCGCCGATCTGCGCCATAAAGCGTGCGTCCAGGGTGCCCTCCGAATTCACGCGCACGACATCCAGCTGATCGACTTTCTGGGCGAAGTCTTTAAAATAGTCCGGGGTGTACGGAGTTCGGATCCAGAAGAAATGATCATCCTGTTTATCCTTTTCAACGGCCCAGCCGCTCGAGTGCCAGTCTATTTTCCCGATCGGAGTTGCGGTACAGATTCTGGGCATGATGCGGTCCGACAGGTGGGCCCGCAAGTACTGGGCGGCTGCCAATCCTTTTGAGATCGGCGTCCAATAGACGCTGTTGCCCTGTATGGGGCTGCAGGGGATATAAATGTAGTGAAGCTCGGCCCCCGCGCCTCTCAAGAGGCTGAAAAGCCTTGTCAGCTCGGGTCCTTCATCGTTGCAGTTGTTTAAAAAAGGCGTCTGGACGTAAACGCTGATGCCATTGTTGACCAGCGTTGAAATGATATCCAGGCTGTCCAGTGAGATTTCATCGGGATGAATGAAATGGGTGGCAACCTCGAGGCGTTTTCCCAGCTGCTGCAATTCCAGGTTCTTCATTTTGACATAGTTCAGCCAGAAGGCGTTATCTTTATAAAACAGATGCGGGTCGTAGGAAATGGAGCGGGTTGCCAGCCGCAGGGTCTGAACGTGCGCGATCTTTTTCAAACCATCAATGGCGGTTATCATATTTTTCTTGTTCAAAAACGGATCGCCTCCGGTAATAACAATTTCCTTGATATTCGGCGAATCGCCCACATAATCGACTGCTTGCTGCACATCTGCTGTCGTCGGATTGGCCTGGTTTCTGGAATCTTTATGTTTTCTGAAACAGAAACGACAGTACACCGGGCAGCTCATGTTCAGCAAAAAAATAACCCGGTTGCGGTACATCTGCTCTAAAAGACCCTGATGGAATTGGCCGATCCAGGTATTGACCTGCCCGACCGGATCCAATTCCTCGATAAACGGCGCATATTGATAGGCAACGTTTTTTGAGATCCGCATCTGGCGAATGGTATGCATCGAGAGCCTGACAGGATAGGTCTCGATGACTTCCTGCAGTGCGTCCCGCTCTGACAGGGCAACTGCAATATTGGTCAGTTTTTCAAATTGATCGACGTTTCGAATCGATATGAAACGGTTTTCCGGTATGATTTTTTCCAGGATCGACAAAACAAAAAGGTTGGGCAGCTCGACACCGCTAATGTTGAGTGGGCCGCCGTTGGCACTGTTTGCTCTACCCAGTTTTTCGGTCATTTCTAAAAAAAAGCCCTGCGGGTCCTCGGTATATCCGGCAGCGCTTAACAAACGGTTAAATTTTGTTTGGCCGTCGCCTTTACCGATGATCTCGGTAAAGTCCATGCCCAGCAGGTATGCTTCTCCGTAATGTTCTAAAAAATCAACCGCATCGGCGGCGAGCGCGGAGAAGGTCACATCTTTTTGTTCACCGGAGTTGACAAATTCCACACGATAGACTGTGTCTTCAAGAATCATTTTTTTCACCTTCGCCGAACAAGAAACTGTCGGCTTTTTGGCCTTCTCAACAGATATTCGTTGTGGGCCTAAATTTAAGAATAATGGCTCCTCTTTCGGCCAATATACCATGGCCGATTTGATTGTCAAATCTAACCTTCACCGTAAAAGAAAATGCCAATGAAAGGAAGTACTCACCTCCATTTGATTTTACGCATTACAGGTGTTTGTACCAGATGTTCATACTCTCGATCCGCCCGGCGATATAGGTATTGTTGCCCAATGTGCCGCCGTAGCGATAGCCGCTTTTGACAAAGGTGATATTCATCCCTGCTGAAAGAGACCTGGCAATACTGAAAGCGGTCTGCATTCCCTGCTGCTTCATTTCAGCGTCCATTGCATTTAGCAAACGACCAGCCATTCCTTGACGGCGGTATTCAGAAAGGGTAGCAAAGTCTGTCATCTCCGCCGCTTGGTTGACAGGGTCTATATCCGCTGCCGCCAGGGCCACAATGCGTTTGTCCTTGCGGATACAAAAATAGGTCACATGACGATGAATCGAATCGATCAGATATTGCGGATCAAAGATGGGAAACGGGTATGTTTCAAAAACTTCTTTGAAAACCTGGCTCATTTCTAAGGCATCTTCCGGCTGACATTTCTCTACCCGAAAAAAGTGATCCGGGCTATGGCTCGATCGGTCGGGATCGCTTCCGTGCGCCAAGGCAAGGACTTCAATTATATCCTGACGATTGTCGACCCGGCTGCGGGCTGCAGAGAAATATTTGGCCATGAAAACCGCATCCTCCCGACCTTTGAAAAAATGCGGAATGCTCGCTTCCTGTTCGTAACCTGCCAGTGCAAAAACATCTTTGTGGCGCGCGGGTGTCTTAACGAAAATCTTCTCATAGCCCTTATCACGGGCAAGTTGCTCTAATGAAGGCAAAATTGACGGCATATCCCGCTCGTCGAGCTTCATCAGGTAAATACGTCTGTTGACGGGACCGTGCTGGACAATTGAATGGCTTATTTTTTCGATGACATCAGGCATTTTTTATAGAACTGTAGCACCGTATTTTTCCAAGCGTCAAGTATCAAGACCGCAAACTTACGATTGAAGGCCTTGAATTCGGACGTATCAATTTCGGATAAAAGTGATACCTGTTTAAAATTTTTCCTTATCTGCTTGAAAAAGCGAAAGAAAAACTGGTAGCATCGGATTTATTGCATTTTGGAAAACCAACAGGAAGGAGAGCGTGTGAAAACACTTTCTGAGATTACAGGGCAATTCACCGAATCGGTTATTCGTGAGATGACGCGTGTCTGTATGGCTGCGGGCGGGATCAATTTAGCACAGGGATTTCCGGATTTTGATCCACCACAGGAGCTTAAACAGGCAGCGATTGAAGCGATTGAGGCGGGCCGCAATCAGTATTCCATCACCTTTGGCGAGCCCGATCTAAGGGAGGCAATTGCTGCCAAAGCGCTTCGCTACAACCGGCTTGACTACGATCCGGGCAATGAAATTACGGTCACCTGTGGCGCAACAGAAGCGATGATCGCCACACTTAAGGCACTGGTCAACCCCGGCGATGAAATTATTATTTTTGAGCCCTATTATGAGAATTACGGTCCGGATGCCATCCTGTCCGGTGCCCGGCCGCGTTACGTCACGCTTCATCCACCGGATTGGAACTATGATGTAGACGAACTGGCCGCCGCATTTAACGCCGATACGAAGGCCATTATTATCAATACACCCAATAATCCGACCGGAAAGGTTTTTTCAAAAACGGAACTGGAAGATATTGCCAGGCTCTGTATCCAGTGGGATTGCCTGGCCATAACCGATGAAATTTATGAACACATCATCTATGACGACTTACAGCATATTTCGATAGCTGCCCTGGACGATATGTCAGACCGCACGGTCACCATTAATTCCCTTTCCAAGACATACTCTGTCACCGGCTGGCGAGTGGGTTGGGCACTGGCCCATAAAAACATTACCAATCGTATTCGCAAGGTTCACGATTTTTTGACAGTGGGTGCACCCACCCCTTTTCAAAAGGCCGGTGTCCAAGCTCTGAATTTTGCGGAAACTTATTATGAATCGCTGCAGAACCGATATGCGCAGGCTCGGGACCGGCTCTGCCGAGCATTGCTGGATGCTGGTTTTGATCTCAGAATACCCAAAGGTGCCTATTACATCATGGCTGATGCGGACCGTTTGATTGCTCAGTCAGGGACAGACGGAGCCTATGCATTCAGTCTGAAATTGATCGACTTGACCGGCATTGCGACTGTACCGGGCACGGCTTTTTATCACACTGCAGAATTGGGGAACAATCAGGTGCGGTTTTGTTTTGCAAAATCTCCGGCAACGCTTGACGACATATGCTTAAGACTCACTAGGCTGAAGTCGTTGCTAGAGACATGAGTCAACGACCACCCGCACAGTGCCCCAGTCGTTGAAAACAACGCGGTTTGGAAAACCCAATCAGGCATTGCATTTATCCAGCGCTTCCTGCGCGGCTTCTTTGACTTCCTGCACAAAATCTCCGTTCAATACGCTTTTGAGGTAAGGGATGATGTCTTTTTGTCCTGTCTGACCGAAAATGTATAACAGATCTCCTTTTACGCGGTCGTCGACTTTATGGAACTGCTGCCACAGTGGCTCTATGGTTTCAAGCGCAAGATCAATATTCCTCTCAATCAGCTCTTCCATGGCCACCATAGCACCCAAGCGGACCGGCCATTTTGGATGAGTGAGCAGCTCGTAGAAGGCCGGGAAAATCTGTGCTTTTTCGAGCATCATGTCCGCCAGCTGTCCGGCTTTTCCGTCTTTGAGCATCATTTCCAGCGAAAGCGGCCCCAGGGCACTGGGATCGCGATTGACCATCATTTCTACGATTTCGTTGGTCTGAAACGTCCCTGTCCAGCGAAATTGGTCTTCCAAGATCAACGTCGGTACGGATTGAAGGTTATCTTTTTTGGCCAGTTCGGGAAAAGACATTGCATCGATAACCGTCAGGTGAATATGAGGGTTGGCGGAAAGCAACGGTAGCAGCTGACGCACGGCTTGAGGGCAGAATGTGCATTGTGAGGCCACATACAGGACCAGATGGATCGGCAGATCGATTGCTGAGAGTTCTTTTGATATACGGTCATATTTTTGAGCAGTGCTCGAAGCGGCCATTTGAAGAGCCTCGATAAATGGCGCGATCTCAGTACCCGCCGGCACCGCGTGATAAATTAATCCGTCATGAATTTGAATGCCGGGCATGTCATCCGGATCGCCTGATTCCTTTTTGATACGGATCGCAGGAACCTGCCGGCTGAGGTGGTCGCAAAATTGCGCGATGGCATCGCTGTGCTCATGATCGGTATGGCGGCAGATGATCTGAATTTCCGCGGACAAGGTTTTATTTAAGGCGGCAATCTGTTTTTCTTCTGCTGGGGTCATGGTTCACAGGTTCAGGGTTTAAAGTTCAGTGTTTCGGGGGTTCAGGTGTCTGGTCTGTTGCTGCTGGCTGCTGGCTACTGGCAAATGATGTCGTTCTCTCTGCCAGAGGCCAGAAGCGAGAAGCCAGTGGCTTGCGAATTAATTCTTTGAAAGTTGATTTACAGAATCCGGAAGATGGACTTTTAATATAACCTTAGCCTGCAATGCAAGCTAAAATCCTTTTTACCGTTTTAGATACTCAAGGTAAATAAGCGGGCTGGGCTTGATTTTAACAAATCGAGGCATATCTTGACTTGTCGATTTTTATAATGGTATAGGCCTTTATGCCAACAACCTTGCAAAATTTCGGTCAAATGCAACCCTCTGCAGAAAGGAGACATCAAAATCATGGATACGGCAAAGCTGTTGAAAGATAAGATCGTATTGACTGTTGATGACGAGGTCGATGTTACCGATACCGTGGCAGAGG
>JASFIV010000026.1:0-27692 GCA_050122475.1 Desulfobacterales bacterium
AATCAAAATCGGTAAACTGGCTGGAATTGATGTTTTTATTCACTTTACTTTTTTTCTGCTATTGGCCTGGATTGCTTTTATTCACTATAGCCAAAATGAGTCGGTGGGTGCTGCTGTGACAGGCATTTTTTTTATCCTTGTCATATTCGCATGCGTCGTTTTGCATGAACTGGGACACGCTTTAACGGCGCGAAAATACGGCATTCAGACGCGCGATATTATCCTTTTGCCCATCGGCGGCGTAGCTCGCCTGGAAAAAATGCCAGACAAGCCGGCTCAGGAGCTCTGGGTGGCCCTTGCCGGCCCAGCTGTAAATGTTGTCATTGCTGTCTTGCTCGCTGGGTACCTTTTCATAACCAATAGCTTTACGCCGATCGGCCAATTGACTACCGCAGCCGCTAGTTTCGCTGAGCGGATCATGGCAGTCAATATATTCTTAGTTGTGTTCAATATGATTCCGGCCTTTCCGATGGACGGCGGTCGTGTCTTACGTGCATTGCTTGCAATGCGATTGCCCTATCCGAAAGCAACGCAATACGCTGCAACCCTGGGCCAAGGCATTGCTGTATTGTTCGGCATCGTCGGCCTCTTTTACAATCCACTGTTGCTCTTCATCGCCTTTTTTGTCTGGATTGGTGCCGCACAGGAGACAAAATTAACGCAGATGAAATCAGCCTTCAGCGGAATACCGGTAACAAACGCAATGCTAACTGAATTTAGAGCTCTAGATCGCAACCAAACACTCGAGCAGGCCGTCGCGCTGACCATTAGCGGGACGCAAAAGGATTTTCCTGTGACCGATAATGGTGCAATCATAGGCGTTTTAACGCAGTCAGATCTGCTGGCCGCATTATCGAAAAACGGTCCGCATGCCTTGGTTGCTGAGGCTATGCAACCCCATATTATCACAGTAGATTCATACGACATGCTTGAAACTGCATTCAGTAAGCTAAGGGATTGCAATTGCCACACACTGCCGGTGACGCGCAACAACCGTCTGGTCGGTTTGCTGACAATGGACAACCTTGGCGAGTTTATGCGAATAAAGGCCGCTTTGAAAAACTAACCGAATTTTGGTCCAACTACAATCAAAATAGGGGTATGATGTTTGAACGGCTAAAGACAAAAATCATTAACTTGGTCCGGTCGATGGTCAAAGAAGGGATGAGTCTGAAAAAGATTGCATTATGCATCGCCTTGGGCGTGACGCTGGGCATTTTTCCGGTGTTGGGAGCGACGACGCTGCTATGCATGCTGGCAGCTCTAGCTTTTCGGCTGAATCTGCCGGCCATTCAATTGGTTAACTATATGGTGTATCCGGTGCAGCTCGCTTTGCTGGCGCCATTTTATAGCCTCGGCAGCTGGCTTTTTAGTCAGCAGAGCATGCAGATATCCAGTGAGAACTTAATAGAAATGGTACAAAACGACTTCTGGGGCAGTATGGCCAGTCTATGGAATCTAACGCTTTACGCGATTTTCACGTGGATGGTCATCTGCCCATTTCTAATCATTGTTCTGTACGTGTCACTTAAACCGGCTATCAGCGCTATCAGCGCTTATCGCAAACAGCGTCCGACGCATTAAAGCCCAGCAGGCTTGCATAGGTGATTATATCTTGCTTAAGCCGTGCTGGGCCGCTTTCTTTTGTTCAGAAGGTAATGCGATACCATCCACTCCTGCCCGTCGCAATAGCCCCACAATTCGGCACAGGCCATAAAAAACATGCGCCAGCGCTGCAGCCAGCGTTTTGCATTTTGGGCACCATAGGTTTTAATGAAAATCGGCAATATTTCCTCCCGATGCTTATCCAGATTGGCCAACCAGGCCTCGGCGGTCTTTCGGTAATGGGTACCGTTTACCCGCCAGTGAGACTCAACCACCAGATCATCCTGCATATACAGTAACAAATCATCTGAAGGGATCATGCCGCCGGTAAAAAAGTGATCGCCCATCCAGCTTTGGCTATTTTCCTCAAAAATGTAAGCAAATCGGCGATGGGTGAAGACATGAATGAAGCATTTGCCATCCGCATGCAACCAATTGGCGATTCTCTCGAGGAGCATAAACCAGTTGCGCATGTGCTCAAACATTTCAACCGAAACAACGCGATCGAATTTCAAATCTAGATCAAAGTCGCTCATATCAGCCGTGATGACTTTTAAATTGGTTAGTTGCCTTTGCCGGCAAATTGCTCGGATGAAATCTCCCTGAGGTCTGGAGTTTGAAACGGTTATGATTTGGCTGGCCGGGTATTTTTCAGCCATCCATAATGAAAGTGAACCCCAACCACAGCCCAGTTCCAGGATGCTCATCCCGTCAGCCAATTGAGCGCGGTCTGCAGTGACGGCCAGCATGCGGGCTTCAGCTTCATCCAGCGTTTGAGTGTCCCCATCCCAGAGACAGCCGCTGTATTTTAAATGCTGACCGAGCACCCGTTTGAAAAAAGCCGGCGGGACTTCATAGTGTTGTTCTTTGGGCTTTTCTATTTGAACCGCAATGGGGCTTTGACGCATATCGGCAATAAACTGCGCCAACGCGCCTCGCTGAGCTTCAACATCTCCTTTGTCTTCCATTTGTAAACGCTTTTTATCCAGAAGTCGAATGCCGTACCGAATAAAAGCATCCGGCAACCATCCGCGCTCGGCCAGTTCGGTTAATACGTTCATGGATTTTCCTTTTTGGGAAACCAGGGTAAAAATGCCGGGGTGCGCCGGATATAAGCAGCGTAGCCCGGTCGGGTGTTGACAATGGTTTTTTCCATTAGAGGGATGCCCGTCATCTTTAGTAAAACCGCTGTGATGATCAGCGGGCTGATTACCATCCACCAGCTGTTGGGCGTGGATAATGCGATCAGAAACAATCCCCACCAGATTAAGCTCTCCCCAAAATAATTGGGGTGTCGCGAATAGGCCCACAGTCCGCGATCCATCACCTTGCCCCGGTTGGTGGAATCGGCCTTGAAACGTGCCAGCTGCCAATCGCTGACGGATTCAAAGACAAATCCAATCAGCCAGATACAGAACCCCAGCAAATCCAGATGCGTCCAATGCGCCGGTTTTGGTGACATCTGACCGTATTGGATGGCCAGCGAAATTACCCACAAAAATAAAGCCTGGAGTAAAAACACCTTAAACAGACTGATGATCCAGAAGCTCCCGCCACTGGCCTGGCGCCAGCCGCCATAGCGGGGGTCTTCACCTTTTCCCCAGTTGCGCCAGGTCAAATGCGCGCTGAGCCGCAACCCCCAGACGGTGGTAAGTGCCACCAGCAAAACTTTGCGTCCGTAAAATCCCTCGGTCAGGCCAAAGGTTATCCAGGCAATCAGAACGAAACCAAGTCCCCAGAGACTGTCCACAAGGGTTACATTTTTTCTAATCAGACTCAGGACCCAGCCGCAAAACATCATGCCGGTTACAGCAGCCAGGTTCCAGCCCAGAACTGCAACGATATTCTCCATTCAAATCACTCCCCGTCTTCAAAATTAGCTGATGATTCGATCCGGCTGTAACGGATCGGCCACCGGTCGGCCGGCCTTACGCTCAGCAACCGCAGCGCGGATTTGCGCATGTGCCTGACTGCTGATGGGATAGGCCAAAACGATGATAAAGGCCAGAATATTGCAGATCGAGGGCACCAGGGCGTACAGGGTGCGCAACGTTAATTGCACCTGCGCGGTCTGGGCCACATTGGGTGTATAGCCCGCCAGCCCGAGTATCGACAATCCTGCACCCACACCGATGGCTGCGGCTAATTTTTTGGCAATCGACCACAAGCCGATGTACTGTCCTTCCCGTCTCTGGCCGCTGAGCAGCTCATCATAATCGATCACATCTGCCTGGATGGCGGAGGGCAATGCCAGGGTGGCGCCAAATCCGATACCGGATAAAAAGACGAGTATTGCATAAATATGGGCATCTCCGGGTCCTAGAAAAAAGACGCCGAAAAATGCGCCGGTGTTAATGGCCATGGAGGTCAACCAGGCCGCCTTTTTGCCGATGCGTCGTGAGAGCTTGATCCATGCGGGCAAAAAAAGGATGCCGGTAACAAAATAAAGCAACAAAAACGTATCGGCCAGTTGAGACTGCAAAACATATTCGACATAATACAAAATCAGCGTCGCCGGCAGATTGCTGCCGATGGCCGCGATGGTATAAGAGATGATCAAAATGATAAACGGCCGATTACGAGCCACATAGCGCAGCCCCATCCAGATGCCGGTTGGTTTCAATAACCCCGCCGCCTGTTTTTCTTTAATCGCGGTCACGCACCACCAGCAGGAACCGATCAACAATGGCGCGTAGAGTACCGCAATCCAAAAAAATTTCGCACGTTCGCCTTTAGCATCCGCTGGGAGGTTAAAGGCCCATGCAACCAGCGCCGGGGAGCTGGCAGCCATGAGGGTGCCGGCGATCAGAAATCCGTCACGCATACCAAAAAGCGAGGTGCGTTCATGATAGTCAAAGGTGATTTCCGGCCCTAAGGATTCATAGGGGACCGTCACGGCCGTCCAGAATAAGAACAATGCATAAATACAGAAGCCGAACCACCAGGTTTCAAAATAGGCGGAAGCCTGTGGGGGACTAAAGAGCAAATACATGCTCAACACGACAAACAGGGATCCGATGGCGATATAGGGCCGTCGTCTGCCAAACCGGGTTCGGGTTCGATCCGAGATGTAGCCGATAGCAGGATCGGTAACGGCATCAAATATACGCACGCTGAATAGAATGGTGCCCAAGACAGCGATATTGATACCCACAACATCGGTATAAAATTTGGGGATATAGACGTAAACCGGTATACCGACAACTGCCAGTGCCAGGGCCGGAGCCGAATAGGCTATTTTTTTACGTAACGCGATATGTTCGGAATGCCGCGATTTCACGATAAGTTCAGAAGGTCTTTTTTGAGAGATCCGCTGATCTGTGATAGCGTTCTATCTTGCTTGCTGCGGAACTTTTCGAAGCTTGCCGAGGTCGTAGCCCTCTTCTCTCAGAAATTTTAAAATGCGATTGTAGTCATCCTCGGGTATTGCCGGCTTGCGGGCCATAATCCAGACATAGTCCCTTTTGGTACGTCCGATGACGGTTTGCGAGTAATCTTCGGTCAGATAGATAATACGATATTCGGCTTTAAACGGCCAAAAAAACTGCATTCCCCAGACGGCATTCGATTGTTTGTCCTGGATGAATCCTCGCGGCCGGTACACCTTGCGCGGACCCTCAAACGACCCTTTGTTAAAAGAAAAAGTCGTTTCGATGGTACCATCTTCAGCCAGACGGTAGGACTCAATCGCATTATATGCCTCTTTTTCAATAAACGTTGGAATACTGGCAATGACGTACCAGTCACCCATGAATTGGTCAATATCCACCGATTCTACTGTATGAATCGGTGGTCCGGTCGTACATGCCGTTATTGAAATAGCGAGCATCAACACAATGATTTTGGTAAAGAATCGCATGACAATCGGTCCGGTGAAGCTGCAGGTTAGCTAAGCTGATCGATCCGTAACATCCCGCTGGATGGCCAGATGGTGCGTGACCTGATCCTTATCGTTGCGGATCGGAACGATCTTCCATTCCATCATAAATTCAGAACCATCCCGGCGATAATTAATGGCCTTGCCATGAAACAATTTGCCGGCTGTAATGTCGGCATTCAACTGTTTGATGACCGTTTGATCCGTTTTGGGCCCTTGCAAAAAAGCCGGCGATTTGCCCATGACCTCATGCGGCCCGTAACCGGTCAATTCGCAAAAGGCAGAGTTGACATAAACGATTGGATAGCCCTTGCCGGCTTCGGTGATGACGATGGAATTAAATGACTCTTCCATCGACGCCTCGAGCAGCCGCTTCATGATAAATTTGAAGTTCTCATCATGCTCGAAAATATCGAAAACATATTTTTTGACCTTCATTAGAATAATGTTCCTTCCGAATAAATTTTAGGTATTTTTTATGTGAGCAACGTAATCATCAGCAGCAAAACATCAAGAAAAAAAAGCCGTATTAGCGGCTGACGACTGCCTTGGGGAGGAGATGGTGGGGCCTTAAATCGTAAAAAAACTATCGGCTGAACATATAATCCAGCGAATATAAAAATAAGATTATGAAAACTTAGAAATTTTTGATATAAAAATATGATAACGTATCAAACACTTATCGACCACACCGCTTATGGGAAATATGCGAATGGGGAATCGAGCATCAATCGGCCTCCTTTTATTGCTGGTATTTGCGCTGCAGGCTTGTGTTGCCGACCAACAGCGACTGCAAGATCAAAATGCGCTCCTGCAGGATGAGCTCAAACATTTTCAGTCACAGCTGTATGAGTCCGAGCAACGCATTCAAAGCCAGAATGCGGAAATTTCGCGCCTGCAGAAGGCCGAAGCTGCATGCAACCAAAACCTGACAGATTTGAAAGCCAAAAACGCTTCCCTCAAAAATATCAATTTGAAACTAACCCAAAAGGTGAAGCGGCTGACCGCTGCCCTCGAAAAAAACAAATCCGTTATCAAACTCCAAAATAAGGTCATCGGGCTGCTGGATGACACCAAAAAGACCATTGCTACCAGCCTCAAAGATGAGATTGCCGCCCAGCAAGTCGAACTTGTTGAGCAAGAGGATACGCTCAAGGTGGTATTCATCGATAAGATTTTGTTTGATTCAGGCAGCATTGAGATAAATGAAAAGGGTAAGAAGTTACTGCGGGCTTTGGCCGAATCAATGCGGCAGCAAAAGGATCAGATCGTACTGGTGGAAGGCCATACGGATAATATGCCGCTGGGTCCGTCCTTGAAGGCCAGATTTCCCAGCAACTGGGAGTTATCGGTTGCGCGCGCTGCGGCTGTGGCGCGCTTTCTGCAAGAAGAGGGGCTGTTGCAACCGCAGAGGTTGTCAGCTCGGGGATACAGTTACTATCGGCCGGTGGCTTCCAATAAAACCATCGCTGGGCGGCGCCAGAACCGACGGATTGAAATCATCCTGAGCCCATCTGAGAATACCCCCAAAGTTGAAAATTAACGGTTGCAAGAATCGTTAGCATAACTGGCTCGCAGCTAACGCTCGCCTACGAATAGCTTATTAATTTTCCAAAATTTCTCTAAGCTTGTGAGACAGTTCGATGATGTCAAAAGGCTTTTGAATAAACCCTCTGCAGCCCAATTCAAATAGCTCTTCGGTTTGTTTATTCGTGCTATAACCGCTAACCAACAACACTCTGACAGCGGGGTTTATTTTTTTTAGCTCCTCATAGGTCGCCTTGCCGCTCATTTCCGGCATAATCATATCCAGGGCCACCAGATCGACTTTTTCGGAATTTTGGGCATAAATATCAATCGCTTCCATGCCGTTTTCTGCCGTGATAACCGAGTAACCCAATTCTTTGAGCATTAATTTTTCGACTTCAATCGGGCCTTCTTCGTCGTCCACCAGCAGAATGCACTCGCTTCCTTTTAGCAGCGTAAAATCAGTTTCAGATACGTCTGATTCCGCGACCTGTGAAGCGGGTAGATAGATCACAAATGTAGTGCCATGCCCCTGTTCGCTGTAAACTCTGATGATACCGTTATGATTTTTGATAATGCCATAGGCGGAGGCCAGTCCCAGGCCGGTGCCCTTGCCAATTTCTTTGGTTGTAAAAAAAGGCTCGAATATTCTCTCGATGGTTTCTTTATCCATGCCGATGCCGCTGTCGGTAACTGAAAGCTTAATGTAATTGCCGCCTTTGACTTCAAAGGGTTCACAGTATGCATCACTGAGGACGACATTTTCTGTTTGAATATACAGGTCGCCACCGTCGGGCATGGCATGCCAGGCGTTTAAATACAGATTAATCAGAACCTGTTCGATTTGTCCCTGATCCACTTTGACGTTCCAGATTTCGGCATTGCAGCGTTTATGCAGGGTAATTTCTTTTTTGGTACGCATGAACATACGGGTACTTTTTTCGATGACATCATTGAGACTCGTCGGTCGCAGTGTATATTTTCCCTTACGGGCAAAACCCAACAGTTGCTCGGTTAGGTTTGCCGCGCTCATCACATTTTCCTCGATCCCCTGTATATATTTATTAACGGAATCATTATCCGAATTTTCCGACTCATTGCCCAAACGCATTAAGGATAAATATCCCTGAATGCCCATCAGGATATTGTTGAAGTCGTGGGCAATTCCGCCTGCCAGGGTGCCGATGGCCTCCATTTTTTGGGCATGCATGAGCTGGGCCTCGAGGTGCTGCTTTTCCTTTTCCGCCTGCAGCTGATCGGTGATATCCGATATTTGACTGACGATCTTTTCCTTTTCAGTGGAATCTCGAAAGCGGTTTGCACTTATCTTTACGGATCGCTCCTCGCCACTGCTGCGCCTGATTTTACAGATCGGCCCTGAATTTACGGTCATGCCTTTCTGGATTGCTTGAAAATAGGTTTCGACATCGCTGTAGCCGGATGGTTCCAGGTATTTTTTAAGTGCATGCCCCTCGATATCGGGCTGCGGACAACCGATAATCTCCGCAAATACCTCGTTGGCGTATAGGATGCTGAGGTCTTTGTTAAGGATAAGGATGCCATCGCGTGAATTCTCAACCACCGAGCGGTAGCGTTCTTCGCTTTCACGCAGTGCTTTTTGGGCTTCAATACGCTTGCTCACGTTGCGGGCGACATTCAATATGACTTTTTTGCCCCGGTATGTTATGGCCCGTGAATGGATTTCTACCGGTAGCCGCGAGCCATTTTTATTGAGATGAACGGTTTCCAGGTTTAGCTTGGGAAGCGGTTGGACCTGGGCCTTTTCGACAAGCTCGTATAGTATTAAATTGACATGATCTTCCGGAATAATTTGATTCAAATTAATATTAAAAAACTCCTCGAGCGTATAGCCCAACTGGGAATAAGCAGCTTCATTGGCCTCCATAATATTGCCGGTCAAATCCACTATGTAGACCGAATCATCGACCTTTTCCAATAGCTCCTTATAGCGCGTTTGTTCCTCGGCGTCCTGTAGGTTCGCCAGCATATAATTAAAGGCTTCTGATAATTGGTTAAACTCCCAATAATTCCGTCGATTGGTTTCAAACAGCAGATCTTTCTGACCTTCTGATATTTGAATGGCCTTGATAGTCATTTTGCGCAGCGGAGCCACCATTTTTCTGGCTAAAAAAACAGCCATTAAAGTTGAAGCGGCCAGCACGACAATGGCAATTAAGCCTATCCAAACGGTGACTCTATTTTTTTCCTGAATAAGGCTTTCCAGAGAAGACTGAAAATAAAGATGATCAAAACCACTAATGCTTGAAAGAATAAGATTTTGACCGTATGGATGAAATCCGGAATGCCCGGTGATTCTTTGCCGAATTTGGGGATCTATCACAAAAGACTGCTGTGAGATCAGGTTAAAGGCCTGGTCGGGATAGGTCGCCACCAGACTGACACCCCCGGCTTGCTGAATGGTTTCGATGAGTTTTTGGTCCTGAATCATGTCATACAACGCATAGGCGGTGCCCATGCGGCCGGTTTCATGCATCACCGGAGCGGAGAATATCCACAATAACCGGCTCTTTCCTCGATCTTGCACGATCGTGCCGCTCGGAAATTCTGTCATTGCGAATGTGACAATTTTTTTGGTGAGTCCGGGGTATTTTTCGGGCAAAGTCTGTTTTTCACCCACTTTTTTTACAAAATGATATACCCCGTTTGTCGGTGGATAGAACTGGGTGATTCGATCTTCCAGCTTGGATGTGTCGTCCAGCATGACGGTGACGCGAATGATGTTGTCAGAGCGCAGTTCATTTAAAGCGCTTTGAATACCTGCCATGCGGTTGTTTAATATGATTTCGACCTGGCCTTTTTGAGCTCTTAATTTCTCATAAAATTCTGCTTCAACCTTCTTGCCGAAATAGCGGTATATGGTACCCAGAATAATCACAACGGACACGCTGACAAGAACCACAAAAGCCGACATTAAATAGGTGGAAAAGTGCTTATTGTGATTGAATTTCAACATAACTTCTAAGCATAAGATAAAATACGGTAAATTGTCAAAAAAAAGTTAAGATCACAGGAGCTTAACGCCACAGTTGCCGCAAACAGATATATATCGGAAGGTATATGGCGCCCGGCCGTCCATTTGTTTTGGCAGATCACAATTATAAAATTTGATTTCTTTTGACTTCTTATATGTTAATGCAATACAACTTTCTGCAACCAAATCATTATTGCCCGGGAGGGAGCGCGACATGAAAGAAGGCAAAATGCATTACGGCTGGGTGGTCATTTTCATGGGGTTGTTGACGACCATTGCCGCCCACGGTTTCGGGCGAATGTCCTACACGATTATTCTCCCCGCCATGAAAGACGGATTGGACTTTAACTACTACCAGCTGGGGCTGCTGGGAACCGGTAATTTTATCGGTTATCTGACCATGGCAATCATTGGCGGCTTTTTAGCAGCCCATTTTGGAACCCGTATCGTTATCACGGCAGCTCTGGTGCTGATGGGAATCACAATGATCCTGACCGGCCTGGCGCAATCATTCGGTTTTGCATTTTCGATGCGGTTGCTGACAGGTCTGGGCAATGGAGCATCCTATGTTCCGGCCATGGCACTCGGTTCGGCCTGGTTCACCATGAAAAAAAGAGGTTTTGCGACCGGCATCGTTTCAGCCGGAATCGGAACCGGCACCCTCATCTCGGGTCTCTTGGTTCCGCCAATTTTAGCGGCTTTCGGCACAAATGGATGGCGCTTTTCGTGGTATATACTGGGCGGCGCCGTGCTTCTGATATCCGGTATTGTCTTTCAGTTTGTACGCAGCAACCCGCAAGAAAAGGGACTTCAACAGGTCGGATCCGAAAAAGATGAAGCGGACCACAGCGCCTCTTCCCCAGCTGAAAATGCAGAACCGCCCAAGTTAAAAGGCACCATCGAAAGTGTCGTTAAGATGGGCGCCGTCTGGTATCTAGGCGCCGTATATTTTTTCTATGGTCTTTCCTACATCATCTATATGGTTTTTTTTGCGGCTTATCTGGTTAAGGAAATAGGCCTCAGTCAGGAGTGGGCCGGCGGCCTATGGGCGCTGGTGGGCGGTTTAAGTATTTTTTGCGGAGTTATCTGGGGCAAAGTATCAGACGTGTTTGGCAGAAGCCGCGGTGCCGCTCTGGCATATCTTGTGCTCGGGCTTTCCTATATTATCTATGCCCTGATCAGGGTTGATGTCGGTTTTTATCTGTCGGCCATTTTATTTGGTCTCACCGCCTGGAGTATTCCCACCATTATGGCCGCAGCGGCCGGAGACTTTGTCGGCCCGCGTCTGGCGCCTGCCGGATTGGGCTTTATCACCCTGTTTTTTGGCATCGGCCAGGCCTTGGGTCCGGCTCTTGGCGGTTATCTGGCAGATAAAAGCGGCTCATTCACGCTGCCGTTTTTGGTTGCGGGCGCCATTTCGCTGGCAGGGATGGTAATGTCCTTTTACTTAAAGAAACCAACCACGAAATAGGGTGGTCTTAACATTAACCGTATCATATACGAATGAACCCAGATCGCTTCACTCTTAGATGGAAGAATGGAATGATGGAATACTGGAAAGATGGGTTTTGCTGGAACGTCATCACTATGCTCTAACCCAGCATTCCACAGTTCCCGTATTCCATTATTCCAGGTCAGTGGTATAAATTAGCGATGTTCAGAGCGAAATGTTTTCAATAAATGAAAAAGATTTCGGGAGGTCGTCATGATAATTGAAGCCAATGGTATCAAAATCCATTGTGAATTGTCAGGCCAAAAACAGACACCGGTGGTGGTGCTCGGTCACTCACTGGCCTGCAGCCAGGTGATGTGGTGGCCGCAGCTTGAATTGCTCGAGACCCATTTCCAGGTTTTACGATATGATACGCGGGGTCACGGCCAAACCGAGGCGCCAGCGGGTGCTTACACGCTGGAACAGCTGGTTGCTGATGCCATTGGAATGCTGGACGCACTCAAGCTCGACCGGGTGCATTGGGTGGGCCTGTCGATGGGGGGTATGATCGGGCAGGGCGTCGCATTAGGTCATCCCCGTCGGCTCAGTTCGCTGGTTCTGGCCGATACCGCAGCCGTAATTCCTGCTGAGGCCCAACCGGTCTGGCAGGAGCGCATCGACGCGGCCATCAACGGCGGCATGCAGGCGGTGGCCGAATCGACTCTAGAGCGTTGGTTTACCCCCAAATATCTAGAGCAAAATGGACCTGAGGTGGATCGAATTCGGCAACAGATCTTGGCCACGCCGGTAGCCGGATATGTCGGCTGCAGCGAGGCAATTCGGCGTCTGAATTACCTGGAACGGCTCAACACGTTTGAAGCCAGGACTTTGATTATGGTCGGTGCTGATGATCCCGGCACTCCGGTGGCAGCTTCGGAGGCCATGCACGCTCAAATCAAAAATTCAAAGCTGGTGGTCATACCGCAGGCAGCCCATCTTTCCAATATTGAACAGGCCGATGTTTTTAATGATCAATTGATGGCGTTTCTGGAAGGTCGGGGATAGGGCGCGCTTTATCGCTGCCGGATTTCCCTTTCGCTGATTCCCATGAGATACAGCAAACCGTCCAATCCGACGCTTGAGATGCTGCGCTGGGCATTTTGCTTAACGAGGGGCTTTGCATGAAATGCAACGCCCAGGCCGGCAATACTGATCATCGGCAAATCGTTGGCACCATCTCCAACCGCAATGGTCTGTTTGAGACTGATATTTTCGACCTGGGCAATTGTTTTTAAAATCTCAGCCTTTTTCTGACCGTCAATGATATCCCCTTTGATGTTTCCGCTGATTTTGCCGCCTGCAATTTCAAGCGCATTGGCGAAAATATAATCCAGTCCCAGTTTCTGCTGCAGGTATTTCCCAAAATATTCGAAGCCACCGGATATGATACCGATTTTGAAGCCCAGCTGTTTGAGTTTGTCGATCACGCGCTCAGCCCCTTGCGTTAGTTTCAGCGTTTCAGCGACCGAAGCAAGCGTTTCTTCTTTTAAGCCTTTTAGAAGCGCTACCCGCTGAGTCAGGCTTTCTTTGAAATCCAACTTTCCCTGCATGCCGGCTTCGGTAATCCGGGCCACCTGATCACCAACGCCGGCCACAGCCGCCAATTCGTCAATGGCCTCACCTTGGATCAAGGTTGAATCCATGTCGAAAACCACCAGCCGGCGGGCATGGCGATAGATGTCATCGACATAAAATGAAATATCAATACCCGTTTCAGAATGGATGTTGAGCAGCTCACCGCGCAGCTTTGCCGGATCTTTAATTTGGCCGGAAACCGTTATCTGGACGCAGGCCTTTTGCTGAATATCGGCGTGGTTGACCGAAACCCTACCTGAAAGCCGATTGATGATATCGATATTTAATTTGAATTTGGCAACCACAGCTGCCACTTTAGAAAGCTGAGCGGCTGTCACCTGTCGTCCCAACAAGGTAATGATTCGGCGCTCTTTGCCCCGTTGCGCAACCCAGTTTTCGTAAAGGCGTTCCTCGATGGGGGAAAAATGAATCTGAATGCCCAATTTATGGGCCTCAAACAAAAGATCTTTTAAAATCGATGAGGACTTGAACTCAATCGGGATTTCAACCAGAATCCCCAGCGATAAATAGTCATGGATCACGGCCTGCCCGATATCCAGGATGACGACACTATATTTGGCCAAAATGCGCGTCAAACTGGCGGTCAGGCCGGGTTTGTCTTCACCGGTTACATTAATTAATATGATTTCTCTCATGGTGGTTTATCCTGAGGTTTGATGTACTTTGCGTATTGCCAAAGAGAAAAGGTACTATAGACACAACCGACCCTGTGTTGCAACCTGAATGATCATCTGATTCAGATTCAATACACATAAGGGCTGTGGGAGGTTAAGGCTGGTTTAGAAAATCTAAAATCACCTGCTGGAACAACGCGGGAGCTTCGGCGGGAATACTGTGACCGGTTTGCGGAAACATTTCATAGCGCCCGTGGCAATCCGCTGCTAATTGCCGGGCGTCCAGGTGGCTGACAATCGGATCATCGGAGCCGGAGATAACCAGGGTGGGGCATTGAATTGATCGAACAGATGTTTTCGGCGACGGGTAAGCGGACATCGCCTTTAAATGGACCATCAGTGCCGCTTTATCGTTGCGGGCGGCAATAGCGGCAACGATTTTGTCGACAATTTCCCGGTTTTGCCTTAAAAATCGCTTGCCGAAGACCAGCGGCAGCATCGCCCAAGCCGTGGTTTTAAGGTCTGAGTGCTGTAAGATTTGTAGCCATGCGTGGCTAATTTGCTTAACGTAATTCTGTGAATCGCTGCCGATGCTGCACAGCACCAGCCGGCTGACGCGTTCCGGCGCTATGGCTGCCAGCCTTAAAGCGATATAACCGCCGTGACTGATGCCGACCAGATGGGCCTTTGCCACTTTTAAATGCTCAAGCAAATGTTCTAGGTCGTTGATATGAATTTCAGCTGTAATTGAGCGCTTTCCAATATCGCTTTTTCCCTGGGCACGGGCATCATAGCGCAGCACCCGATACTGTTTTGCGAATACTGCTGCATGCAACTCCCAGTAAATCGTCGTCTGGCTGGTACCATTTAAAAGAACCAGTGCCGGCCGGTCGGCTTCGAAATTTTCAGTGGCGTAGTAGAGCTTGCAATTATCGGGGGTCGTAAAGTACGGCAAGGCATTTTCCTTAAAAAATGATTCGATAATACGCCACTCTCGAGCGCGCCAGTTGGAGCCAAGTGCTAATAACTTTTAACCTGATACCGCAAAAGGAAAATTCATCACGAAAGCACGAAAGAACGAAAACACGAAAGAATAATAAAAAATTTTCGTGCCATATCCAATGTAACAAAATGACTATCAATCCTCTGGCTACCTTAAATAGACTCTCGGGACGCGGGCGCTAATGCCGGTAACGATTTCATAATTGATGGTATTGAGCTCTGCCGCCATCTCATCGACGGTCAGGATTTCGTTGCCCTGCTGACCAAAGACGACAACTTCGTCTGCCGCTCGAACGTTTTTGACATCTCCGACGTCGAGCATCGTCAGATCCATGCAAACCCGGCCCACTATGGGAACGCGCTGTCCGCCAACCAGCATCGCCCCGCGAGAGGACAGCAGACGATTTAATCCGTCGGCATAGCCGATGGGGACGGTTGCAATCGTTGTGGGGTGTTTGGTTGTATAGGTGGAACCGTAACTGATGTCGAATCCGGCAGGGACTTTTTTGAGCTGGATAATCTTTGACTTCAACGCCATGGCGGGCTTGAGCGAAACCCGTTGTTGATCGACTTCATCCGAAGGATACAGCCCATAGATCGCAATGCCCGGTCGCACCAGGTCGAGATGGGACCGGGGCATACCCATTAGCGCACCGCTGTTGGCGGCGTGGGTTAGAGGTGGATGCAAACCGGCTTTTTGTAGATGTTTGAGGTAATTCAAAAACAGATCGAGCTGGTATTCGGCATAAGTCTTATCGGCGCTGTCGGCGGATGCAAAATGCGTAAAGATGCCTTCAAGTTCAAGACCTCTCAGACCGGCAATTTCCAGCGTTTCATCGATCGTATCCGGATTGACGTTCTCCGGACTGTTTGACTGGAAATTTTGCGGCAACAAGCCCAGTCGGCCCATGCCGGTGTCAACTTTCAAATGGATCTTTATGTTCGTCCCTAAAGATACGGCGGCTTCGGATAATTCCCGTGCCGTTGCGGCGGTGTGAATGCTCTGGATGAGATCATATTGCAAAAGATCGCCGGCCCGGTGGGGGTGGGTATAACCAAAGACCAGAATCGGGACATCGATACCGGCCTCTCGAAGATGAATCCCTTCTTCAATTCGGGCCACGCCGAGAAAAGAGGCGCCATTTTGAAGCGCACAGCGTGCGATTTCAAGCGCACCATGTCCGTAGCCGTTGGCTTTGACAACTGCCATCAGACGGGCCTGTGGCTGAGTGATGCGGCATAACTCCCGGATATTGTGGGCAATGGCGTTTAAATCGATTTCGGCCCAAAGCGGCGCTGTATCCAAATGTGTACCTCGCTATCGAATTTAACCCGCTTCTTCCTGTTGGTTGGCAAGTTGCGCGGTTCGTTCAGCGGAATTGTGTTTTAAAATGATCGGTCCGACAGCCTGATAAAGCTCTTTGGCATGATATGAGCTGCGCACAAATGGTCCGCTGGCAACTTCAGAAAAACCCATCTTGATGGCAATCTGTCGCCATTGCTCAAATTCTTCCGGGGGAACAAAGCGTTTGACCGGCAGGTGCGCCTTGGAGGGCTGCAAGTATTGACCCAGGGTCAACATGCGGCAGCCGACCGCTGCCAGATCTTTTAAAGTCGATCGAATTTCAGCCGAAGATTCCCCCAGGCCCAGCATCAAGCCTGATTTGGTCGGCATTTTCGGGTCTGCTTCATGCACACGTTCGAGCAAATGAAGTGAACGTTCATAACGGGCCTGCGGCCGAACGACCGAATACAGACGCGGCACCGTTTCAATATTATGGTTGAGCACATGCGGCCGAGCGTTGAGAACGGTTTGCAGCGCATCAGTGTCGCCCTGAAAATCGGGTATCAGCACTTCGATCAGCGCTGCGGGAATCTGCCGGCGGATTTCGATGATGGTTTCAGCAAAAAAGGAAGCCCCGCCATCCGGCAAATCGTCCCGCGTAACAGAAGTGATCACGATGTATTTGAGATCCATTTGCCTGGCGGCGGTTGCAGCCCGTTTCGGTTCGGCCGGATCGGGCGGGTCGGCCGGCCCGTGGGCGACCGAACAAAACCGGCAGTCACGGGTGCAGCGCGATCCCATAATCAGAAATGTCGCCGTGCGCTGGGAAAAGCACTCCCAGATATTCGGGCACCGGGCTTCCTGGCATACGGTGTGCAGACGATCCCTTCCGATCAGGTTCTTGACATTTTCATATGCCGGACCGGTGGGTAATCTTTTTTTAAGCCAGGGGGGCTTTTTTATCGGTTGTTGTGTCATTATTCGGTTCGTTTTTGGTGATTGGTATCTAGTGTATAGTATTTTGTATTTTGTGTTTGACCTTATCGCCAGTTGACGGCACTAAACACCAAATACCAAACACTAAACACCATAATACTAAACACCGCTTGTTAAAGCGACCTTTTCCAATATGGCATCCAGGTCAGCCAATTTCTGCGGAGTAAATTTTATACCAAATACCACTTCAAACTGTTTTTTGATAACCGCTCGAACCTGCTGCATCGATAGGGTTTGCGCGCTTTCCTGCTGCATGCTGGTCATGCCGATATCCTGCAGGCCGCAGGGCTGTATCCAGCTAAAGGGGGTCAAATCGGTTTGGACGTTTAATGCCAGGCCGTGAAAACTGATGCCTCTGCGCACGGCAATTCCGATGCTGCCCATTTTCTTCGGCCCCACCCAGATTCCGCGGTTGGCATCATTGCGCTCGGCGGCAATACCCCAGCTTTCGGCTGTTTGCAACATGACGTCTTCCAGGCCGCTGACAAAATCGACGACCCTTATTTTGGCGCTCTGCAAATCCACAATCGGATATACCACCAGCTGGCCCGGCCCGTGATAGGTGATGGTTCCACCGCGTTCGACCTGGATAATCGGGATACCGGCTTTTTCAAGGAATGCATCCGACACCAGCATGCATTCCCGGCCGCCTCTGCGGCCCAGGGTAAAAACCGGCGGATGCTCCAGGAACAAAACGATATCCTTTTGCAAGATGCCTGCTCTGCGGGCCGTAATAAGTTTTTCCTGCAATGCCCAGGCCTCACGGTAATCCATGCAACCAAAATCAACGCTCAGCCACGCCTTCGGGTCCGTTGAAAGCCGTCCGTTGTCCATTGTTACATGATCATCGTTTGACTGCGAGTGACCGTTGGATGCAGAATTTTTTATGTTTTGGGTTGTTGTCATTTTTCAATCTAATTCTCAGCTATCCACTCGCAACGGACCCCTGACGACGGACTACTGGCCTATCCGGTCAAACACGGTTTGCGCGCAGCCAGAGTTTCATCCAGTCTTTTGCGCTTGGTCTTGCTGGGTGCGGCATGCAGAAGTTCAGGATTTTCTTTTGCCTCCCTGGCAATCGCTTTCATCGATTCAATAAACAGGTCAATGTCTTCCTTGGATTCAGTCTCTGTCGGCTCGATCATGATCGCACCGGGCACCACCAGCGGAAAATAGATCGTCGGGGGATGAAATCCATAATCCATCAATCGCTTGACCATGTCCAGGGTTGTGACCTTGTACGGCTCCTGGAGTTTATCTGAAAAGACACATTCGTGCATACAGGGCCGGTCATAAGCTAAATGAAAGGTTCCTTTTAACTGATCTTTAATGTAGGCAGCATTTAAAACGGCCAGCTGGCTGGCTTTTTTCAGATTCTCAGGCCCCATACTGAGAATATAGCTGTAGGCCCGGATCATGACGCCCACATTACCGTAAAACGCATGGATTTTACCGAAGCTTTCGGGGAAGTCCTCGGACAAAATATAGCGATCTTTTTGCTTAATCACGCGCGGTACCGGTAAAAAAGGCTCCAGATGTTTGCGAACACAGATCGGTCCGGAACCGGGGCCGCCGCCACCATGCGGGCTGGAAAAGGTTTTGTGCAGATTAAGATGTAGCACGTCAATACCAAGCTCACCCATGTTGACAATTCCCATGATGGCATTCATGTTGGCGCCATCGCAGTAAACCAGGCCGCCTTTGGCATGTACAATTTCGGAAACGGCTTTAATGTTTTCTTCGAAAAGGCCCAGTGTATTGGGATTGGTGACCATGATGCCGGCCGTGTCCGTATCCATGATTTCTTCAACCGCCTGCGGTGAAAGCACGCCTCTCTCATTTGATTTGATTGGTATGGAGCGATATCCGCACAGCGATGCGCTGGCCGGGTTGGTGCCGTGGGCCGTATCCGGGACAATGATTTTGGATCGCGGAGCGCCTTTGCTTTTATGATAGGCATAGAACAACAGCATGCCGGCAAGCTCGCCATGGGCACCGGCAGCCGGTTGCACGGATGTGGCATCCATTCCGGTGATTTCGGTCAGATATTGCTCGAGGTCATACATCAGTTTGAGTACCCCTTGCGACAGCTGTTGCGGCAGCAGCGGGTGCGCCTGCGCCAGTCCGGGCCGGGCGGATTGCACCTCGTTGGTTTTGGGGTTATATTTCATGGTGCACGAGCCCAGCGGGTACATGCCGGAATCGACAGAAAAGTTCCATTGCGAGAGACGGATGTAGTGACGCACGACATCGACTTCGCTCAGGTCCGGAAAATCCGGACCGGGGCCTTCCAGTTTTTTATCGACCCGGTGTTCGGACACATCGCGCCGGGGAAGCGAAAAACCGCATCGTCCCTTTTGCCCTTTTTCCCACAGCAAAGGCTCGTTGAATATCAATCCGGTAGTGCCTAAGATTTCTTTCATTGTACGATCTCCTTGACCAGGGTATCCATATCGTCCCGGGCGGTTGTCTCGGTTGCACACAGCAAGTAATGATTTTTTAGCTCCGGATAAAAATCGACCAGCGGCAGACCGGCGATGATTTTTTTCTGCAGCAAATCTTGATAGGTTTTTTCAAAGCCGTCCGGAAAGGCGACCACAAACTCATTGAATGTCGGCCGGGAAAACGGCAACTTGAATCCGGCCTGTTGCAATGCGTCTTTGAGGTACTCGGCTTTGTCATAATTGAGCCGGGCCAGTTCTTTAAAACCGGAACCGCCCAGCGAAGCCATATAGATCACCGCCGCCAGCGCACATAGGCTGTGGTTGGTGCATATGTTGGAAGTGGCTTTCTCGCGGCGAATATGCTGCTCCCGGGTGGACAGTGTGAGCACATGGCCTCGGTTGCCTTCTTTGTCCACCGTCTGGCCGACCAGGCGCCCCGGCATGTTACGGACATACTTCATTTTGGCGGCAAACATACCCAGGCCCGGGCCGCCGAACGTGTGTGGGATACCCAGGCTCTGGCCTTCGCCGCAGGCGATATCGGCGCCGCTCTGCCCCGGGCTTTTATACAGGCCGTAAGCCAGCGGCTCACTGAAGCATACCACTAGCAGTGCTTTTTTGTCCGGCAGTGATGGTTTGATTGCTTCCAGGTTTTCCATACAACCAAAAAAATTCGGTGATTGAACGGCCACCCCCCCCAGATCGTCGATATCCTTCAGCGCGCTTACATCTGTGGTGCCGTCTGAAAGATACGGCAACTCTATGATGTTAAAATCAGTGGGCTCAAAATAGGTCGCCAGCACCCGACGGTACATCGGATGTACGGCACGTGAGACCGCGACCGTTTTTTTGCGTGCAACGCGGATGGCCATCAGCATTGCCTCGGCCAGCGCCGAAGCGCCGTCATATTGCGATGCATTGGCAACTTCCATGCCCAGCAACCGGGCGGTCAGCGTCTGGTATTCAAAGATGGCTTGCAGCGTGCCCTGACTCAACTCGGGCTGATAGGGTGTGTAAGCGGTGACAAATTCCGAACGGCCGGCTAGAAAAGATGCCGCCGCCGGAACGTAATGCCGATAACTGCCGGCGCCCAAAAACACCTTGTATTCCGGTGCGGTTGCCATCGTTTGGGCCAGTTCGTCCATGTGGTCATCTAATTCCCATTCCGTTTGCGCTGCGGGAATGTTTAGTGCTTCTTTGCGGCGGCAATCTTCCGGGATATGGGCAAAAAGGCCCTCGAGGCTGTCAATCTTCACCGCTTTGAGCATGGTGGCGATATCTTCCGGAGTATGGGGTAAATAACGCATGGGGATTATCCTTTCAGCGTTTCAACATAAGCATTATTGTCCATGAGGTCATCCATTTCAGCTGGATTATCCGCTTTGACTTCAAGCATCCATCCATCACCGTATGGCGTATTGTTCACCTTTTCAGGAGCATCCTCCAGGCCGTCGTTTATGGCAACCACTTCACCGGCGACCGGCATGTAAAGCTCGGAAACCGCCTTGACGGACTCCACCGTGCCAAATTCCTCACCCTGGCCGAAGCTGTCGCCGACCTCCGGTAATTCCACAAAAACGATATCGCCCAGTTGGTCCTGGGCGTAATCCGAAATACCGATCTTTATCCTGTCACCATCGGTTCGCGCCCATTCATGGGATTTGGCATACCGTACATCATCTGGGAAATTGAGTTCATTGAGCTCTTTCATAGTCGTCCTCCTTGATTTTTTCCTCCATGAAAGCACGAAATTTCAGAAGCACGAAAGAGAGTAGTTCTATTATTTCGTGCTTTTTCAGATTTCGTGTTTTCGTGATTAAATTGTTTCATATTAATGCAAAAATAGTAGCCTCTTTTCTTTAGGTCCTATTCCAGTACATAGGGTACCTTTAAATTATAGCTTTTGTATACCACAAAAGTTTCTACGGATTGGACTTCTTTGATCCTGGAAACTTCCTCGGTATAAAATTCAAGCAACCCGAATCCCGACTTCAAGAGAACCATCAAAATCAGGTCGAAACGCCCGGTTACCACACTGACCGAAACGACGCCCTTCAGATTACTAAATTCTTTGCCCTTGTTGACCAGATCCATGCTTTGCAGCTTAACTCCCACAATCACCACGCGATGCCCATCAATGGATTCCGGATTGATCACCCCATTGATGTCCAGAATACCTTCTTCAATTAATTTTTGAACGCGGGTTCGGACCGTATTCTCAGATAAGGCGAGCTCGCGGGCAATTTTCTGGTATGATTTTCGGCCGTTGCGGAGATGCTTGATAATGGCCAGGTTGGTTTCGTCGATGTTCATGTGCCTCCCATCAGTTGAAGGTAACACCGAAACATAAAATATTTAAAAAAAATTGCTGATTCTGTCAATTAATTTTTATTTTTTTTATGAAATCTTCAAAATTGCGCTAAAATTTTTAATCCGTCGGTGCGGCGCGGGAGATATAATTTTTAGATTCCCTTGCTGACCGTAGCGGTCACGATGCTTATGTTGCGTCATGCCAACGGGTATTTCTGTGTATGTTGGCAGCTGCATGGGTTCATAAAGGCCATTTAATTTTTGAGGGAATAAAGTTGAAAAAAAAAAAGCCATGTGTTATGGACCCAATCATTTTTAAAACCTTTCCAACACACTGACTCATAATCCCTAAACCAAATTACTCATCGAAATGGAAAAGGAGGATTGCAATGAAAAAAGGACTATTTTTAGCCGGCGTTATTTTTTGTATTGCGGTGGTTATGGCGTTTTATGCCTGCGGGCCGAAAGGGCCGGAAACCATCAAGATCGGCCTCAATGCCCCTATTACCGGTGACATTCCCAAAGTGGGCGAGGGAACCAAGTTTGCGGCCGAGATGTGGCTGGAAGACATCAACGCTGCCGGGGGGCTTCAGGTCGGTGACAAAAAATATAAAGTCGAGTTGGTCGTCGAAGACAACGAATCTAAAGCGGAATCGGCAGTAAAGGTGGCCACCAAGATGATCACCGAGGATGAAGTCCTGGCGATCGTTGGGCCGCAATCATCCAAGCAGGCCGTACCGGCCGGTGGCAAATCCAATGAACTCGGCACGCCGATGGTCAGCCCCTGGTCGACCAACCCCGATACCACCAAAGATCGTCCGTTTGTGTTCCGCGGCTGTTTTCTCGATCCGTTTCAGGGACCGGTGGCAGCCAATTTTATTCGCGATGAATTCGGGTTCACCAAGGCGGCGGTGCTTTATGACGTCGCCAGCGACTACCCCAAAGGGCTGGCCGAGTTTTTTAAAGAGGCCTGGGAGAAAAATAATGGCCCCGGCTCGGTGGTGGCCTTTGAAAGCTTTACCACCAAGGACACCGACTTCAGTTCCCAGCTGACCAAGATCATCAATTCGGATGCCGAAGTGCTGTTTACGCCCCAGTACTACAACGAGGTGGCTCTGATCGTCCAACAGGCCCATCAACTGGGCTGGGATAAGCCCATTGTCGGCAGTGACAGCTGGGGTTCGGCCGAGACCGTCAAGCTTTGCGGCAAAGACTGCTACGGGCTGTTTTTCAGCACCCATTATGCGGCCGCCGGTGCGACCGGTGCCACCAAAGAATTTATTGACCGTTACAATAAAGCACACGGGTATGTGCCTGATGATGTCGGCGCCTTGACCTGGGACAGCATCCGGTTGCTGCAGCAGGCCATTCAAAACACCGGCGGTTTGACCGGCGACATCAAAAAGGACCGTGCTGCGGTGCGCGACCAACTGGCCAAAATCAAGGATTTTGACGGCATTACCGGCCAGATGACCTTCACCGAAGAAGGCGATCCGGTTAAATGTGCCGTTATCGTCCGCATCAGCGATGCCGGTGAATTCGAGTTCTACAAATCGGTGTGCCCGTAAAGATAGTTGGTTCAAGGTTCAGGGGTTCGCTTGCTTTCGCTTAAGCTTCCGGCTTCGCTTAGGCAAGCTACGCCGCGACAAGTCGGCGAGGCAGGCAAGGTTCAGGTTTGAAAGAGTCTTGGAGGGTTTAGAGGTATAGGTAAACTTCATCCATCCATCCGAGAGGGTCTTAGCCCAGAACGGTGAACCTTGAACCTGGGGACCTGCAGTAACAAAGGACGGGCCAGGGCTTTGCGCCCTGAGCCCGCCTTTTTAAAAGATCAAGGAGTGGTAGATGGTACTGTTGCAAAACCTGATCAATGCATTGCAGTGGGGAAGCTTTTATGCGCTTATCGCTCTGGGGTATTCGATGGTTTACAGCATCCTGATGCTGTTTAACTTTGCCCACGGCGATATTTTTATGGTGGGCGCCTACATCGGGTTCGGGGTTGCTTCGGCCCTGATTGCCCTCACCGCCATGGGTGCCTTTGCGCTGCCCAGCTGGCTGATTTTGGTATTGACCATTCTGTTCTCCATGTTCTTAACCTCTTTTGTGGGCATGATCGTTGAACGGGTTGGCTACCGACCGCTGCGGGATGCCCCGCGGGCGTCGGCCGCCATTACCGGATTGATGATCGGTATCATCCTGGAGACCGGAAACCTGATTTTGTTGGGTGCCCAACGCGTCAGTTTTCCGTCCCTGATTAGCACCGTCACCTATGACATGGGCGGCGTCTTCGTCACCAATAAAAAGATCATGATCGTGGTGGTATCTATGCTGCTGGCCACCGCGCTGCACCAATTTATCCGCCACACGCGTTACGGGATGGCCATGCGTGCCATGGCGTTTGACTACGTGGTGGTGCCGTTGATGGGCGTGCCCATAAACAAAATTGCGGCCATGACCTTTGCCCTGGGTTCGGCCTTGGCCGCTGCTGCGGGCATTCTCTTCGGGGTAGCCTATCCGGTGCTGGATCCGTACATGGGGATCTTGATCGGCTGGAAAGCATTTGTTGCTGCGATTTTAGGGGGCAGGGGATCGATCATCGGAGCCACTCTGGCCGGATTTTTACTCGGCTTTATTGAAATTTTTGTGGCCATGATTTTTCCATCGACCCTGCGCGACCTAATCGCCTATTCGATTGTTTTGCTGATTCTGGTTTTCAGACCTCATGGGTTCTTTGGGGAAGCTTACAGCGCGCGCCTGAGGCTGTAAAAAATTGTTCGGTGCTGCTGCCAACGACTCAGCAGCTAAGATTTGCAAGGAACAAGGATTGGATATGGAAGAAACGAGCGAAAAATTGTCATCTCCTTCGATACTGTCAAAGCTAAACTTGCGGGCCTGGGTGTCCAGGGTTCCGCTCATTGGCTGGCTGATCGGGGTGCTGATTGCGGTGGGTCTTGAAATGGCCATCGGCACGCCTTTGGCCCGCGGCCTGGGGTTGCCTAAAGCACCGGTCCTGTTCGGCTTCGTCATTATGCTCAAAAAGCCGTTGTTGATTCCCGGCGCGGCTTTTTATCTATTGCTGATCTATCTGTTACCCATCGGTCTGGTCGCACGTTTCGGCGCGGCGGCATTAAATCGGCTGGCCGCTATTTTAGCTGACTTTTCGACGGTTTTTTCCATTTTGATCCATCTGGCACTGCTTTATCTGGCGCTGCACCTGTGGTCCGGAATGAGCGACTATCGGGTTCTGGTGGTCAAATTGACTTTAATTGCGGTCATGGTCACTTTGAGCTTGAATGTCATTAATGGCTATATGGGGGAATTTTCGTGTTCCCATCCCGGGTTTATGGCATTGGGTGCTTATGCAACCTCAGTTTTTACGGTTTCCCTCTTTGTTAACGATAAACTGTTTGGCACGGCTGTGCTGCCGCCGGCTATCGGACCCTTCTTTTTTCCGATTGCGCTCTTTCTGGGCGGCTTGACGGCGTCTATTGGCGCAATGATGGTGGCCATACCCTCCTTTCGCACCCGGGGCGATTATCTGGCGATCATCTCATTGGCATTTCTATTTATCGTTAAGAGCTTAATTGAAAACCTGGAATTCGTCGGCGGACCGCGCGGATTGGGTAGTCAGCCGGATTGGGCCAATTTGCCGACCGTTTTTTTGATTACGGTCATATGCATCTGGGTGATCAATAATTTTGTGCGCTCCACGCTGGGCAAAGCCCTGAACGCGGTGCGCGATAACGAGATGGCCGCAGATGCCATGACGGTGAACACCCGGCGCACCAAATTTGTGGCATTTTTGTTTGCCGCTTTCTGGGCGGGCGTTGCCGGCGGTTTATTCGCCCATGTGCTTCGTTATGTCAACCCCAGTACATTCGGTATTCAAAAACTGGCTGAAGTGCTGGCTATGGTTTATTTCGGAGGCTTGAACTCGGTATACGGCGCTATTGTGGGCGCCACCAGCATCAGTTTGCTCGGAGAGGCTCTGAGACCACTGGAAATTTTCAAATGGATTATTATCCCGTTGCTGCTGATCCTGGTGATGATTTTTAGGCCCACCGGTCTGATTGCCTTCAAGGAGTTCGACGTCCGCAAACTGGTGCAACCCAAAAAATAACCCAACCGGATTGAGCCCATAGGCTCAATCCGGTGTAAATGGTTATTGGTTATTCGTTATTTGGTTTAACAAATGATCGGTCGGATTTTATGTGTCATTGCTCACAAACGATTAACGAATAACGATTAACGAATAACTTCCCATTGGGCTTGAACCCAATGGGAACGGAAGAGGTATCGCATGTCCATGCTAAGGGTTGAAAATGTGACCCATTTCTTTGGTGGCCTGCGGGCGGTGCATAATTATAATCTGGAAATCAAACCCGGTGAAGTTCGCGGGCTCATTGGCCCCAATGGCGCCGGCAAAACAACGATTTTCAACTTGATCACCGGCATGTACGTTCCCACCGAAGGCGATGTCTTTTTGGAAGACCACAAACTAAACGGGCGCACGCCGCACGAAATTGCAGCTCTGGGGATTGGCCGCACCTTTCAAAACATGTTGCTGTGGCGGCATATGACTGTTTTAGAGCATGTCAAAATGGCCCGCTATTCCAAGCTGAGCTACGGACTCATCGGTGCATTTTTCGGAACTTCCCGTCGCAATCGCGAAGAAGCCGAAAGCGAAGAGAAAGCCTACAACCTTTTAAAAATGTTTGGTGTTGATCAATTTGCCGATCAGTGGGTGCCGAATTTACCCTATGGCGCACAGCGGCGGGTCGAAATGGCCCGTGCCATGGCCACGGAACCCAAAGTGTTGTTTTTGGATGAGCCCACTGCCGGGATGAACCCCGAGGAGCTGGTTCAGATGATGGATATCATCCGCCAGATCAAAGCAAAATTCGACCTGGCCATATTTCTGATCGAGCACCGCATGAAAGTGGTTATGGAGCTGTGCGAACGCATCCAGACCCTGGTTTTCGGGGAAGTGATAGCAGAAGGCACGCCCGACGAAATTCAAAATAATCCCAAGGTTATTGATGCGTATCTGGGCAAGGAGATCGTAGAGTAATGTTGTTATCCGTTGAAGCGTTACGTGTATCCTATGGCAATATTAAAGCCCTGCATGGGCTGAACTTCGAAATCGACAAAGGCGAGATCGTCTGTATTATCGGTGCCAACGGGGCCGGTAAAAGCACGACCCTCAAGGCCATTTCCCGCATGGTTCCGGCCGATGAAGGCACGCGGATGACATTTCAAGGCAAGGACCTGCTTGAATATGCTGCCGACAAAGTGGTCAGCCAGCTGGGCATCTCGCATGTTCCCGAGGGCCGACGCCTGTTTGACAACTTGACGGTTACAGAAAACCTGCAGCTGGCGTGTTTTGCCAGAAAAGATAAAGATCAGATCAAAGAAGATATAAAGCGTGTTTTTTCGATATTTCCTCGCCTGGATGAACGGCAGCTTCAAAAAGCCGGAACACTCAGCGGCGGTGAACAACAGATGCTGGCTGTCGGCCGGGCGTACATGAGCGGCCGCAAAGTCATGCTGCTGGATGAGCCCTCTATGGGCCTGGCACCGCTATTGATGATGAGTATGTTTGATGCCCTTAAGGAAATTAATAAGGAGGGAACCACGATATTGCTGGTCGAACAGAATGCCCGTCTGGCCCTGCAGTTCGCCCAGCGCGGTTACGTTCTTGAAAACGGCAATTTGGTTCTGGAAGGGCCTTCGGAAGAGTTGCTGGAGGATCCGGAGGTCAAGAAGGCCTACCTTGGCGGCTAAACTGGTTTCTAAACTCACATCTTTTGCCCGAGGGCTGTGTTACTCGTCCTCGAAATGCGCTTACGTACTAAATGTACGCTGCGCTTTTTCTCCTCCTCGCGCCTTGCCCTCAGACAAAATCTGAGTGTTTATAAACCAGTTTTCTTTTTA
>JASFIV010000027.1:0-26839 GCA_050122475.1 Desulfobacterales bacterium
CATTTAACCTCCCTGTCTAGGTTATGCCCGTTGTCAGTTGCGCCCGTTTTGCCGGTTTTCACTTTAACAAAATACGCGTAAACCATAAGGGCCACTGAATAGCTTGGGACGTTGGTTCCGTAATTTTAAAAAAAGTTAGTATAGCATGCCGCCTATTATATTCAAGCGTATTATGGTAATGAGACCACAGCGAATTATTTCAAATTATAGCGGAATGAATTATCAGCAGCGTCATCGTGTACTGTCTGAAGGCATTAGGGAGCGTTGAGAAAGAACAGCCAATGGGCTGGTATCGGCCTATCGCTCCGATGTTGGTTGATGTCAGATTTTCTGATATATGTTCTGTCGTTGTTCTTTCTCTACGACCCCTTATGCGTGAGTTTGCACGATGCAGTCGCTGATGATTCATGCAGCGAGCGAATCGAGAAAACGATCCGACCGTTCAATTTAGGAGCTTCCGAATCCTCTCCCAGCCGGCCTCGGGAATGTTGGCACCGATTACCTGACAAACTTCATAGCCGCAAGCCGAGCCCAGTTCACCGCATCGCTCCAGCGAATACCCGTTGACCAATCCATAAAGAAAGCCCGCTGCCCATAAATCACCGGCGCCGGTCGTATCAATTACGGCACCGCCGGTTTTGGGTGGGATCGGCACAATTCGATCGCCACAGGCAATAAAGCTACCCCGCTCACCGACTTTTAAGACGGCAATCTCTGCTTTTTTAGACAGGGCTTCGATGGCGCGGGCCTCATCCCGGTGTCCGGTGTAAGCTTGAGCTTCGTCTTCATTGGCCATAAGGATGTCGACATAAGATTCAACAATCTGCTCTACCAGCTCATAGGATTCTTGAACAACATTAAAGCTGGCCAGATCCAATGAAATCCGTGCACCAGACTGTTGAGCCATTTGTAAAACCTTTAAGATCAAATCCGGATTAAACAGCAGGTAGCCTTCGATATGAACAATGGCAGCATTTTTAAAGAAATCTTTAGTGATATCTTGCGGTGAGGTTTCAGCCGAGGCACCCAGGAACGTAAACATCGAGCGTTGCGCATCTGGAGTGATAACGGAAAGCACCCGACCGGTAGGCGAATCTGAGCGCAAAAGTGAAGGTTCAACATTTTGACGTATCAGATCGGATTCAAAAAATCGGCCCATTTCACCACTGCCGCATTTTCCGATAAAACGGGCTGTCCCGCCGAGTTTGCCAACCCCCACAATTGTATTACAGGCAGACCCTCCGGGCACCAGGCTGGGCTTATTGGACGCAAACAAAAGTGTTTTTTCAATAAATTCCTTGCTGACATATGTCATGCCGCCTTTAACGGCACCGGTTTTATTTAAAAAATCATCTTCTTCATGAGCCAGAATATCGACCAAAGCCGACCCCACACCAACAATTCTTTTTTTGTCTTTTTTAACGCTTTTTAATGGAGGCACGTTCGTTTTTTCACCTTTTTACCAAACCAGTGCTTTATGGATCCAGCCTTTATCGCCGTCTGAATGCTCGATGTGAATCCAGCTGCCCTTCCGTTTGATGACTTTAAAAGGTATTCCTTTTTCGACCGTGAACAGGATGTTATGATTTGTACCGGGGCCGGACCGAATATTGCATTTGTCATTTTTGGTAATCACTGATGGGGTCTTGTCCACCAGCGAGCGATGCACCCAGCCACGGTCACCTTCAAAATCCTTAAACTGGTACCATTCACCGGATTTGTCAATTACCAATAGCGGGAAAAATTTTTCCACTTTCCACAACACATTGTGACGCGTTCCCGGGCCGGACCGAATATTGGCAACCGGGGCGGAAACCGCCAAGCGCTCTGCAAAGGCGGTCGCTGAAAAACCCAGTATCAAAAGTAAGATCATTAAAGATCGGACATTCACTGGCATCAGTCTCCCTCCTCATCAATTCCCCAAGAACACCATATCACATTGCGGCTAACGCAAGTTAGATTGGCACTCTAATGGCTTCACCGTGAATATCATTGCCTGTTAAACGATGCAAACACCGCAAGTCAATCCCCGGTCGATTCGGCTCTAATTGACTATACTGAAAAAAATTTCATTTCCGGTAGTTGAACACACGTGAGTCGGTTACCATAAACAGCTCCGGTGTCAATCCCGATTTTGTTGGTCTGTACAAGCGGTTCCTTAAAAGGCGTATGTCCAAATACAACGGGTTTGCCGAAATAATAATCAGAGTAAATGAATTCATCGCGGATCCAAAGCAGATCGTTTTCTAACTGTGATTCCAGGGGAACTTTATCTCGCATACCGGCATGCACGAAGATATAGTTTTCAGTCTGATAATAAAGGCGCAACTCACTTAAAAATTCGAGATGTGCAGACGGCACCGGGTAATCCTCTGACACATCCTGTTTGTTCAGATAAGCGTCCAGGGTCTGCTGACCGCTGTTTAACAAATAGGTAAATCGATCGTTGCCGTCCAGATAATTTTGCAGCATATCTTCATGATTACCTTTTAAAAAGATAATGCCCGGCAAGCGCCTTTTTAAATCAATTAGATAGTCCAGGACCTCGATGGAGCCCGGTCCCCGATCAATGTAATCTCCGATAAAAAGTAGCTGGTCTTGCTCCATATTTAACGGTATTTTGTCCATGAGTGCACACAGTTTTTCATAGCACCCGTGAATATCACCGACGGCAAAAATTTTTTGCATATCTTCCATTATTTCACAAATTCATTAGCCAGACAAATTCCCAGGCCCTGCCAAATGAACTTCTCATCTATTTTCATGCAATATTCAGTTCATAGCTGGATATTGCACGAGTTGCAGGATTTCATATGCAAGGCACTTCAGGTCGAAGCTATAGTGTGACCTATGCTTCGTGCTGAATAACGCCGCAGATGGAAGCCTGCAGCTCGCCTTCAAGGTGAAAATAGATGAGAACTAAAAAAGATTATTGTCCGATTTTGATATAAAATAGATTTCTCATCTATTTTCATGCAATATTCAGGTATTTATTTGAGTACAAAGTAGCGCCGGGGTTGATCAAGACGCGTAATACCTTCTTCAGCAGCTTCCTGAAGCGCGCGGTGATAATCCGCCGGCGAAAGAAAGGTATTCAATTCTTTAATTTCAGCAGCGTGCCCGCAAGGGCGATACTGGGCCATGATGTTCACATAGCTGCGGGTTGAAATTTCCCGGGCTATAAAACGCATAATTTCGCGCGTGCCCGCTACTCCGCCTGGCAGAACAAGATGTCGAATGAGCAGGCCGCGTTGGGCAATACCTGCATTGTCGGTTACCAGATCACCGACCTGCCGGTGCATTTCTTTGAGTGCCCTGCAGGCAATGTCGGCATAATCTCCAGCTTGGCAGGCGTTTTCGGCAATCTCCCGATCCCAGAATTTAAAGTCCGGCATGTAAATATCAAATACACCCTCCAATAGCTTGAGCGTTTCAGGCCTATCGTAGCCGCCGGAATTGTAGACCAGCGGCACATTAAGCCCATGTTGAATGGCAATTTCAAGAGCGCTCAAAATTTGTGGGACCACGTGTGACGGCGTGACAAAGTTGATATTGTGGCATCCTTGCTGCTGCAATGCGAGCATGATGGCTGCCAATTGTTCGTCGCTCACTTCTTGCCCATGGCCTTGATGGCTGATATCAAAATTTTGGCAGAACAAACACATCAGGTTACAATGGGTAAAAAAGATGGTGCCGGAGCCATGGTTGCCCACCAGTGGTGACTCTTCGCCGAAGTGCGGGTTGTAGCTGGAGATCCAGGCCTGTGCGGCAGTCCGGCATACACCGGTTTCACCGCCCAGCCGGTCAACACTGCATTTCCGCGGGCAAAGGGCGCAGGGACTCAACAGCAGGCGGGCTTTCTTTGTCTTTGCGCGCAAGTTTCCATTTTCAAAGGTTTGAATGTATGCGGGTTCAAATTGTTCCATCTTGTAAGTGTGAATACCTTTTTATAAATTGGCACATTCAGACTGTGATAAACACTTTTCACCACAAAGACACAAAGGTCACAAAGGATTTTTAGAATTGATCTTGGCTTATTTCTTTGTGGTCTTTGTGCCTTCGTGGTTTTATTATTGCTAATATTCGGCGCGAGCTTGCCTTATCGGTTCAACACGAATTTTCTGAGCCATACCTTTTCCGAGTACATAGCGCTTATAATCGGCTGCAATCGCGATCTGGCCCTGGTTATTGTTTGATATGACTTCAATTTCATCGCCAAGTCGTAATCCCATCGACATCAAACGCATGCGAGCCCTTACGCCGCCTTCAAAGTCTTTAAGCACCAGGCGCTCACCAGGCCTTGCCATAACCAGGGGCATCAATTGGATACGTTCTTCAAGGCAGGTATCACAGATACCATAAATTTCCATTTTATGCTGCAGCATGTGAAATCCCTGCGTGGCCGCAATTTTGATCTGCAACTCCTCCAGTTGTTCATTCTTAAACTCAATAATTTTTTTGCATTTGGTGCAGACCATATGATCGTGATGTTGCCCCAGATGCCGATGCTCATAACGCAGGTCGCCGTTATCAAACCGGCTTTTTTGGGCAAATCCGAAGCGGCACATCAATTTCATGGTTTCCCGAACAAATTCAAGTTCGAGGCGCCAACCGACGCGTTTTAAATGTTCAACCATTTCTTCGATGGTGACATGCTTTTCAGTCTGCAAAAAGACTTCCAAGACCTTGAAGCGATCTTCGAAATTGTCGATTTGTTCTTGCTTAAACAGCTTTTTAAATTGCGCTTTTTCCTGAATATGAATCTGTTTCATTTACATTCCCCATGCAGGCATGTGAATCATCATATGCGGGTTTTTATGGAGACAGGGTTGCAGGCTTTAGCAATCATAGTGAAAGTTAGCAAATAAATAGACCCGATGAGTTGGCTTATCACGAGGCAGGGACTGATTAACCGGGTGCTCAGGGTAGGTTTTGCAAATCAAGCTTCGTGTCCCGGTATTTCATAGGTGGTACAACTGCCGCTGGGGCAGTTGCGTGTTTGTGCGCTTGCGCCTTTACTTTTGCCCGAACCGCTGCCCATGCTATGACAGGAAGCGCTCATGATCCTTTCAAATTCTTCGGAACCGCAGTGAGGGCATTTGAGCTCCACCTCATCCTCTTGTTTCATTACCAATATTTCGAAGCAGTCATTACATTTTAGGCATCTGAACTCATATAGTGGCATCTATTTTCCCTTTTACTGTATAATTAACGAAGCACGCCGCCCGGAGTTTTTTATCAGAACATCTGATTTGCGCGACGCCTGTCTGTAGGTTAGAGGCTGAAAATGCTTCTAAACACCGTAATAATATGCTCTTCTTATCCGGGTTGTCAAGATGCCGGTGTGCCATAAAACCCTCGCATTCGAAAGTGGACCGTCCACCCACGGGTCACAACGGAAACCTTGAAACGGATATTCCGAAACGGGTGCCAGCAATCTGCAGAAAAAGGGTGACAGCGACGGTGTTTGAACTTAATTTTAAGCAGGTCAAAACCATCCGGTTCACGGCCTGACAATTTTAACCGCAATGGGTGTTTTGAACATGACCCCACTATCATCCAAATCATATGCTGCCGCCTGGCATAAAAGCATCACTGAAGTCGATCAGATCCAATGGGATTCCCTGGCGGAGCCTTTGGACACCCCATTTTTAGAGTGGGATTGGCTTCGCCAAATGGAAATTTCCAAGAGCACCACCGCTGAAACCGGATGGTTGCCTCATCATTTAACGATCTGGTCCGATGGCCGCTTGGTTGCGGCTGCGCCTCTGTATATCAAGGCTCACAGTGCCGGTGAGTTTGTGTTCGATCATACCTGGGCAGATGTCGCCCGCCATTTGAAGATATCTTACTACCCTAAGCTGGTCGGCATGAGTCCTTTTACGCCAATGATCGGCTATCGTTTCTTGATGGCACCCGGAGAAGATGAGGATCCATTAACCCGGCAAATGGTTATTGAAATCGAGCACCTCTGTCGTCAATATGGGCTGTCCGGTTGCAGCTTTCTCTTTGTCGATCCGGAATGGCGCCAAAAGATGATCCATTACGGTTTTATTAGCTGGTTGCATCAAAGCTTTGCCTGGCACAATGCGGGGTATCAATCTTTTGATGATTATCTTTCCGTATTTAATTCTAATCAGCGTCGCAATATTAAGCGGGAACGCCGATTACTTGGAGATCAGGGCGTTCATTTAAAAAGCTTTGCAGGCCATCAAATTCCGCCGGCGCTTTTATCTGAGATTTATCCGTTTTATGAACGGACCAATGATAAATTCGGTCCCTGGGGCTGTAAATATCTTAAACGGCCATTTTTTGAAGGGCTGGCGGACGGCTACCGCCACCGGTTGCTTCTGGTGGCTGCGTATAAAGAGAGCCAGCCGGATTCACCGGTCGGTTTATCCCTTCTGGTGCACAAGCGGAACCGTTTGTACGGCAGGTATTGGGGCTGCTCAACTGACATTAATTATCTGCATTTTAACGCGTGTTATTACAGCCCGATTGAATGGGGGATTGCCAACGGCATCAAGCGGTTCGATCCGGGAATGGGTGGATATCATAAGATACGGCGTGGCTTCACAGCTGTCGGCAATTACAGTCTGCATCGATTCTTCGATGAGCGCCTTGGGCATGTCATGGATTCCCACATTGAAGAAATCAACCGCTTGGAACAGGAACAGATCGATGCGCTCAATGCCGAATTACCCTTTTCCCATAAGGGCTAATTGAGCGTAAACGCTCAATTAGCCCTTATGGCTTGATACGTTCGGCCACAAATTCATGAAATTGTTCGGATATTTGTCTCTTCCAGACGCCCACGTGACCTGTTCGGACGGAAACCTCTGTCCAGTCCGGATCGATGATGCGAATCTGCACGGTCATGGGCGTTTGATCGATCCGCTCGGATCTGATTGTGGTTTGGGTGCCGTCGGTCTTCTCTTCAAGGATGGGTTGTTTGAGGTCAGCTAAAATTTGATGGCACACTGCGTAGGTCTTCTCGTATGATGCCTGATATGTGCGACTCAATTGGCCGTTAACATAAGCAAAGGTTCCAGCGCCGGCGCCAGCACCAACAATTAAGGCAATGCATCCGGTGCTGAATAATGTGTGCGCAAGGGTTATCAGCAGGAATAGTCTTTTGAACATATCAAGCCTCTTATCAGATTTATAGTGGTTGTCAAAAAAACGTTCCGATTGCGGAACATTTTTTTGTTACAACACTTATGCCGCCATCCTTTTTCGAAACATTTTTATGACAAGCGGTGTAAGTGCAAATACCCTGCCTGCCACGGCCCGAACTTTATGGGATCTACAGCAGTCGACAGAAGCAAGATAGTGCACCAGGCGGATGGGTAACGGCGATATGACTATCCAATATCATTCGGCAATACATACCGGTTAAGGGATGCCCCTTAATTCCGGTGGTTGAGGGGGCGCAACGACCAGGCGATTTTCCCTGTCGAGGTGGATACTGGTTTGTCGCTGTGCCGCAAACCAGATGCCCAGGCGGTCGCCATCAGGGCCCAAAATCCATGCGCCTTGAGGTTTTACCAGTTGGGCATAACTCATCCGGAATATCCATTTCTTTAAGGTCAAATGTGAAAAATCGATCTGTTGCCACAGCTTTGCCCGCAGCGTGTAATCGGGATGGATTCCGATGATGGCATCCGGTACCCCCTGCAGCCCGCTATAAAAATATGTGTGGTCCGACAACACCTGAGCCTTCTCAAACAGCTGGGTGATGTCATGACTGGACTGCAGCTGCCCATAACGACTGCTAGTTGCACAGGAACAAAGCAGCCCGACAAGCCCCAGCACAATCATCGCCCATGGCCGCATTTTTCTTTTCGATATTTCTGAATTCCTTTTGTGTGCTCGCCAAATGTCAAATAACATGCGGTATCTTCCTAAAGCGTTTTGAACTTCTTCAGCTCGGGTTAAGGACACCAAATGAATGCCTGACTAAGAGTAGCATTTTCGCAATTCGTGTCAAGAGACAACTGAAATCGATCCAGAACCCCGACGCCGCCTTCGATTCAAACCGTTGCCATGCGGAATATATTGACACTCGATCGGCAACTGGTTAATTTTAAAAATTAGACGCTATAGGGGCAACCACACTTTCTAACTCAGACAGGGCAAACAGAATGCTAAAAAAACTGCTACCCAAATTGACGACCTTTGGCAAATGGACCATCATTGTATTGCTGGCCTTTATTTTGATATGGCCGCTGACGGTTGGAATTTACTGGGGCGTGTACAGAGGTTATACCACGATGGATCCGGCTAAATTCCCCTGGTTCAGCTCAAAAATTCATTCCGTTCTCGATCAGGTTAAACCGGATTCAGGCGAAGAAAAAAAGGGAATTGCTCTCAGTGCGGCGATCAGCAACCGGCTGGAAGAAGAGATGGCATCGACTTTTGGCTGGTCGGTCAATGATCTGATTGTTTCTCCGACGCGCTGGCTTGATAATCGCGCCAATCGGCAGCGGGGCGTTATTTTTGCCACCCGCATGTTAATTAACTTTTTTTCAACCAATCTGGCCAAGTATGGCACGGTCGATGCCGAAAATGCTGCCTTGAAGGAAGCCCGGGAAAAATATTTTGCTTTTAGCGAAGCGAGCTGGTGGTTTCCATCAACGGAAAGTCAATATCGTGGAGGCATCGCCTTGCTGCGCAAATACGAGGACGAATTGGCTGCCGGCAAAGCGATTTATAATATGCGCTCAGATGATATGTACAATATGCTCACTTTTATTATTGGCAAGCAGTTGCTAGACCAACCCCTTGGGCTTTTAGTCCAGACCAACGATGAGGTGCCGTATACAGAGCTGGATGACCGCATATACTATACCCAGGGCGTCATTCTGGTACTGCGGGATTTTCTTCGTTCTTTCGTTGCGCTTTATCCGGAAATAAAAGAAAAAGGTGGTGAGAAAAATGTGCGCATCGCGTTTCGGGATATGGAACAGATTTGCACTTTTGATCCACTGATTGTTCTAAGGGGAGATCATGATTCGATTACCGCCGACCATCGCGGCAAGGTGGCCCGATACCTGATCTCATTCCGAGAACGCATAAACGATCTGGCCCAATCCATCAGAAGATAGGCAAAACCCCAATTGATTTTTAATCAATAGGGGTTTTAGTTATCAGTTATTTGTTATTCGTTAATAGTTTAGAAGGGATGATGGGCAGGTGGCGAATTCTAATAACGATCAACCAATAACCAATAACGCCGAATTGAGCGCCTTACGCTCAATTCGGATCTAGTAGTATTTTATGCCAACACCATAGTAGTAATAGGAATCACCGTCAGACAACGCTTTGCACCAGATGACCTGAGCCCGGTAAACATCATGGCCCGATGAATAGGGTGAGTTTTCAATTCCGACAAAGATATCCGACCCGACCGGTGGGGCGAAATCTGACTCAAAATACATGCCGCCTCGGCTGTAGTTGTACATCCGGCCCTCATGATATTGACCGGACGGATAATTCTCAATCAGGACCGTTGCTTCATGTTCAAACCGGGGCGTATCTCTTTTTTCCGGATTCGTTTCCATCTGACACCTTCCGCTGAGATTGATCGTTTGCTTTCACAGAAGACATCCGTTACCGACCACACTTTTCGTTATCGACAAGCGACCAAACCTGCCGAAAGGGCTATCAGCTCAAAATATGCTCAGCCAGATCGGTGGATTCCTTATGACAGCAATCTAGACGCCAATGTAGATGGCAAACGCCACGAAAATTAAAAGGGCACTGACGACAGCAAGGAGCAATGAAATAAGACTTTGTTGCATACACCAAATTCTCCGGTCGGGATTTTGATCAGGGAAACCAATCACCTTTTTACCTAGCATAAAGCGTGCCGAACTGATGATTTATTCAAGAAATTGAACAATAATCAACAAATGCAGTTGTCCCGCCGGAGCTCAGTCATTACCCAGGTATGCACTTTGTGGAAAATTTTCCATAAAAACTGGGCAACTGTTTTCCTATGATTCTGTCAGATGTTGGCGCTCGATAGGAGTTGTCAAAAAAACGTCCGATTGCAGGACGTTATTTTGTTGCAACACTTATGCCGCCATGCTTTTTGCGGAACATTATTATGACAAGCGGTATAATTTGATTACAACTTCATGCAGCAGAAAATGAAACGTATTGATCGGATCGATCCAGGCAAGAAAAGCAGTTTTTGGCGAGATGACAATTCCCAATGGACGAGGGTGATTCACGATGAATCACCCTCTGAGCATTGGGTGACAGTGTTATAACACACTGTTATGGTTAGTATCGGTCTTTATTCGGCAAACTTTACCCCTTTTTGGGGCGCAGATCAAGTCATTCGGCGGCAGCCTTTGGCCCAAAATCGCAGCTGCTCCCATTTTGAATGCCCTCCTTTTATAGTGGTTGTCAAAAAAACGTTCCGATTACGGAACGTTTTTTTGTTACAACACTTATGCCGCCATCCCATTTTCGGAACATAAATGTGACAAGCGGTATATGTAAGCTGTTGCGAGGTTACAAAACTTTTGCGCCGGTTGCAACCGGACCGGACATTGCTATATTAACATTTGGCTTGCAGAATATCTACCAAGCAACTTTTCCGGGAACGAAAGTATAACTTCTGGCCGCTTGATTGTTGATGCGGTCGTTCGGCCCTCTGGCCGGACCGACGGACAGGATGATATTTTCAGTATCCTGCAGTAAATTTTTCCTTTGGTCACCCTCGACACTGAAGGATAAATGGGCACCCCACATATCCTCTGTTAATGAATCCTTTTGATGTTCCAACCGGTGGACACCGGTTTTGTCTGTAATCGAAAGCCACAATTCAGATACGCCATCCTTGACCTGTTTTAGCTCTAATATAGCCTTATCATCCAGATAGATATGCACATAATTTTCATCTTCAAAGATTTGATGATATTTCAGATTTAGCTGCACCGGTGGTTTTTTGTTGCGATTCAATACAAAAAAGCTGCCCTCGTTAAAATATCTGAAATTCGTTTCTTTGACACGCCGGAGACGCGAATCATCTGGCTTTGTTTGTGGGTCAAACCGCATTTCCGGGTGTAGGTTAACGGCCAGCTGACTGAATTGCAGTTTTTTGATCAAAGATGAGACCCCCTGCCGATCATTTTTATGAACATCAAAATACAACGCGACCATTGAATCGGCTTGATGAACATAATCGTAGTGATAACCGATCAGGGACTGGGGATTGCAAGCTTCCCCGGGAAGGGCCATATTTAAAGCGCCTGAAAGCCCGCCGCTGGCAGGAGCGGCCAGTGCACCGGCCAGGGTTGCCAGTTTTTTCATGGTATCTGTGTATTCTTCATCTTCCAGGCAATCATAATATTCTTTCAAGCTGTGCCGCTGCTCGATATGCGCAATGGCGTATGCCATCAGTGCTTCCAGCTCGTCATCATTATCCATTGAGTCGAAAAGGGCGGTGGTGATGATGATTTTTCCGGTGGGGATCGCAAAGGCGTTTATTTCGTCGCTGGCGGCCAGGTAAAAAGCGTAATCGTAGCCCAAAAGCTTAACTGGCCAGTTTCTAAGGACCGTTTCCCCAATGGCCGCCAGATGGGTTTGTTTCGCAGACTCCTTGTCGATGGGTTCGTAATTGCGCAGTCGCATCGACCACTCTGCTTCAATGGCTTTCTCCACAGTCAGGTCCGGCAGATAAACGACCTTTTTAAAGCAAAAGCCACTGGGTCGATAGCCTTGTTGATCGGCGTCTTCGCGTTTCATGCGGGCCATAAGGGCTGGATCGGTAAAATGATTGCAGGACCAAAGATGATAGAGTTTGCTTGAGGGATCCAAGACGACGTACTGGTGGTTTGGGTCTCCAAGGGTTTCAAGTAAAATGGTTTCTATACCCTGTTCAGATGTTTGTTTAAGCAGTTTAGGACTGAATTCGAACCGAATGGTTCCGGTGCCCAGGGCGGGATGGGACAACTCCAGCGTGATCTCCGATGATTCGATGCTGACGTCGGTTATGGTGGCGCTTAGCTGCTTGTCCTGGAAAAATATCTTGCTGATGGTCTTTTCATAAAAGAACTCGATGCCCTTGTGCCGGCCAAACCCGAAATTGAGTTTGTTAAGCTGCGGCATAATCAATATCTCTTTGTTCATGATACCGCTGGTAATCTGAGCCTTTGACGCCGCGTCCAAAGAAACTTGGGCATTGACGATTGTCGGCCAGATCCAAACGGTACAGAAGATCACCAGACATAAAGCCAGGTTACAGATAGGGTATTTAATTTGCACGAGTTTAACTCCAATACAAAAACCCACCTCTCTATTGCAGAAATGGGCTTGGTGCAATTAACGGCAGGGGTGTGGTGCAATAGGGCAAAAAACTGATATCAAATACCATCATAAGAAATGCCGGGCCGCAGGTCAAGTGCGGGTTAGGCTTTTTTGCGTAAAGGACCCGGCTGACCTAAAATGGTGCCGGTTATTTTATTAGCTTTTTCAGCGGCTTTCCTCATTGCTCCAGGAGCTCTCGGGCATGTGCCAAGGTCTTCTGGGTAATTTTCTCCCCGCCTAACATCCGGGCGATTTCTTTATAACGGTCTTTATTGTTTAGCAACTGAATCGATGTTCGCGTTCTGCCAGAAGAGACCTTTTTTGAAATTCGAAAATGCTGTTTGCCGAATTTGGCTATTTGTGGCAGGTGGGTAATGCAAATCACCTGATGGTGTTTGGCAAGTGTGGCTAATTTTTTACCCACCGCTTCGGCGACCCCCCCACCAATACCGGAATCCACTTCGTCGAAAACCACCGTTTCAACCGAATCGCTTTTAGCCAAAAGCGCCTTTAGTGCCAGAATCACCCGTGACAGCTCCCCGCCGGATGCAATGCTGGTCAGTGCCTTGAGGGCCTCCCCGACGTTGGGGGCGATCAAAAAGGTGGCCCGGTCGATACCGGTTTCAGTGATCATGTGATCATCGACTCTCAGGCGGGGATCGGTCTTTTCATCTGCCGGTATGGGTTGAAGTGCCACGCTGAATTTGGTTTTGGCCATTTTCAATGTGGACAGTTGATCCATGACCTTTGCGGAAAAACCTTTGGCTGCTTTTTTGCGTTTGCGCGATAGCTTTAATACGAGTTCTGTAAGCTGGGTGTGTAATTTTTTTGCCTCTGTTTCGGTCTCTTTGATTTGTTCGACAACATTTTCAACACGGGCCTGCTCCTGCTCGATGGATTTGCTTTTTGCGATGACGGCCTTCAATGTGCCGCCGTATTTACGTTTGAGCTTGTTGAGTGTATCGAGCCTTTCCTCGACGACCTCCAGCTGTTGGTCGTCCATTTGAATCGAATTGAGATAGTTTCGCAGACCCTCTATCAAATCCTCGATTTGATAAGTGGCGTCAGATAGGCTTTGGGCATTTGACTTCAAAAGCGCGTCGATCTGGCTGATTTTAGTCAGTTCTTTATTAACAGCCACCAATTTCTCAATGACCGAGCCTGGTGCGCTATACAACGACTCGATACTGTAATAAACGGTCTGGTAAAGCGTTTCAGCGTTTTTTAATCGCTTTTTTTCCTGCTCGAGATCCTCATCTTCACCCAAAAGGGGATTGGCGGTGCTGATCTCTTTGTGTTGAAATGTCAGCAGTTCCATGTGTTCGGCTTGGCGCTCCGCGATTGCGTTTAATTCTGCTAATTTTTTCAGCACGGCCAGTATTTTTTGAAAACACTCGTCGACGGCTTCACGTAAAGGCAGGAGCTCACCGAATTGATCGAGAATGTAAAGGTGTTGTTCCTCTTTTAGCAGCAACTGATGGGCATGTTGGCCGGAGATACTGGCTAAATTTTCGGTAATGGTATTCAGCAGCTGGATGGTGGCCATACGGCCGTTCAGGTATACCCGATTGGCATCATTGCGCGCAATGATCCGTCTGACCAGCAAGCCTTCCGAAGGGGCATAACCGTGTTCGGCCATGATGTTGGCGACCCGGCTGGAAGGCGCTATCTCGAAAAAGGCTTCCAGTTCGGCACTTTCGGCGCCCGTGCGAACCAAGTCGGTCGCAGCGCGGCTTCCTAACAACAGGTTGACCGCATTGAGGATGATTGATTTGCCGGCTCCGGTTTCGCCGCTGAGAATGGTCAGGCCATCGGAAAAACCGATTTGGAGATCATCGATGATGGCAAAATTTCGAATGGAAAGCTCTTTTAGCATGAATGGATAAATCGAATCGGGTTTACTGGAATCCCGCCTAAAATAATGAACAACGGCCAATGGCAAACCGTTGTGTTTCGATCCCAGTAAAATTATTGTTGGTAGCTGTGATGAACTTGAAGGATTTATGGCACAACCCTTAAAGTTTGTAAAGCAGATTGATAATAGGTCCAATCAGATGATAAGCAATTGAAATTATGTTATTTTATGATATAGCTCGCCGCCGAAAAACACGTTATGATAATCGGTGGGTAAGCTGACAACGGCCTGAGAGTGCGGAAATCCATACGATACGCACAGAACATTGCTTCTATTATTTTGGATATCCTGTGATGGCGCGGATGCGCTCATACAAAGGTTTCAGCCGCCGATACATCTTTTTGTAAACATCATTGTAAAGGGCATTATAGAGGGCATGGTTTTTTTGATCGGGCGCAAAGACTTCGCCAATGTGGGTCATGGCGTCTACGGCAGTTTTAAAATCCGGATGGAGGCCCAGGCCGACTGCCACATCGACGGCTGCGCCCAGGCCCGACGTTTCGTAAACATGGGGTTTGGCGGTCGGTAGACCGAAAATATCGGCTGTCAATTGAAGAGCGCTGCGGCTCTGGCTGCCGCCTCCGGAAACCCGTAGTTCGGTAATCGGTGTTCTGCTGCGCTTTTCAATGCGCTCCTTGCCTTCGCGCAGGGCGTAGGCCAGCCCCTCTAAAATCGAACGGTAAAGATGCGCGCGGGTATGAATATCACCGAAGCCAATAATGGCGCCCTTGGCCTCCGGACCCGGCATTTTAAGCCCGGGGGTCCAATACGGCTGGAGCATTAATCCCATTGACCCCGGAGGAATGGCATCGACCAGCCGATCAAAAAGGGTTTCGGGTTCGATTTGCTGGCGGGCGGCTTCCTGTTGCTCGAGCTGGCCGAATTGTTCTTTATACCATTCGACCATCCAGTATCCCCGATAGACCTGAACCTCAATCGTGTAATAGTTGGTCACAGCCGATGGATAAGCGGGCAACAGCGGAATGGGCTCTATATATTTTTTATGGGTGACGTTGATGGTCGCGGTCGTTCCATAGCTCAAGCAGCCGATAGATGGTTGGAGGCTGCCGGAACCAATAACTTCGCAAGCCTTATCTGCGGCTGCGGCGATCAACGGCAAACCTTGCGGAATTCCTGTTTCGCGGGCTGCAGCCGTGGTGATCTCTCCCAGGGGCTCAGCCGGTGGAACCAAATCAGGCAAAATGGCCGGGTCAATTCCTTTTAAAACGCGCCATTTCCAGTCCCAGCTGGCCGACCAGCGCAAGCGTTTGTAATCAAACGGTATGAAGCCAACCTGGCAACCAATCGAATCAACAAACTTACCGGTCAATCTGTGGGTTAGGTAGCCAGATAAAAGCAAATATTTATGGGTTTTTTGCCAGATCTCGGGCTGATAGGTGCGGATCCAGTTGGCTTCGGCTTCCTGCTGAAGATAAGCAACTGTCTTCGTAAGGCGGGCCATTTTGAAAATCAATCCCCAGGGACCGCTGATCGGTGCCAGGCCGTAAGTTTTGCGCTGATCGAGCCACATCATCGCCGGCCGCAGGGGCCTGCCGTTTTTATCAACATTGACAACGCTGCTGCGTTGGGTGGTCAACGCAACGCCGGCAACCCGATCTCTATCGATGTCGGGATGCTGCCATAGTCGTTGACAGGCCTCAACCAGGGCCTGCCAAAAGACTTGCGGATCCTGCTCCGCCCAGGCCGGCTGCTCCGAATAATAAGGGACAAACGCAACGGCCTCTTTGGCCAACAGTTGTCCTGTTGTGTCAAAGATGATGGCTTTGAGACTCTGGGTGCCGTTGTCAATGGCCAGGATCAGATCTTTGGAGGTCGTCATGTCAGAACCGTCAATTTGGATTGCTCCGCCACCGTTTAGGCAAAATTTTCGTGGTAATCGTGCCGAGCCATTCGCCTATGGTCGCAAATGGGGTGAAGAGTTTGATTCTTTTTTGAATGGCATGTTGGACTGGCAGCGCGTGAAAACGGTTCCACTGTTCTAAATACATCGCCATTTCCTCTTTCCAGCGCGTGTTGTCCCAGGGCAATGCCGGCTGGCACAGGGTTCGGATTCGTTTCAGATAGGCTTTGCCGCCCTGGGGCGTCAACAGACCGATGCGCACTCTACGCAAAAGCAGGTCGTCCAGATGGCGGATCTGCTCGTTAGCGGCCACAAATGGCAGCTCAGCCCACAGGGTGTGGGTGCCGGGAATGTGCTTTAAATCCTGTGGCTCTGCCGCCAGTACAATCGCATCTGCACCCTGACCGTAGCGACCGTAAAGCCGCCGCCAGACACTGTTGGCCAAATCAAAACGATTTAACGGAAGATCCGGTGGTTCACAAAAGAGCGGTTTGTGCTTATCGGCGGATTTTTGAGAAGGCAAAAACGGTTTGGCGGCCTTGAGGGCATCCCAGGCCAGACGGCGGAATGTCGTCAGTTTTCCACCTGTTACGGTTACCATGCCTTTATCCACCCAGACAACATGTTCGCGGGATTCTGCTTGCGGTAAGCGGTTGCCTTCGCTTAGAACGGGTCGTAAGCCGGCAAAGGCAGAAATACAATCATTTAAGGAGATCTCCAGTGAGGGAAACAGGGTGTTGAGGCCCTCCATCAGGTAAACAATTTCACCCTCTGTAATGGTGGGCTCCTGGGATAGATCCGCTTTATGATCCAGGTCGGTCGTTCCGGTCAGAACAGCGCCTTCCCAGGGCAAAACAAAGATGATGCGGTTGTCCTGTGGATGGACGAAGCTGACACCGAATTTGATCGGCAGCGCCTCGGCTGAAAATACCAGATGACTTCCACGCAGCGGTCGCAGATGGCGGTCGGGGTCGGGTGAAGGGTGGAGTTTTTCGGCCCAGCAGCCGGTGGCGTTAATGACGGTTCGGGTCTTCAGGGTTCTGGATTCACGGGTTTCGGTATCCGCGATGCTGACACCCACGACTTCGCCGTCATCGTTGCGCAGAACATCGATTGCGGCGGTATAGTTTAAGGCAGTGGCGCCGGCGGCAACCGATTCATTGATGAGGCGCAACACCAGCCGTGAATCATCAACCTGGGCGTCAGAAAAGAAAAAACCACCTTTCAGACCATGCTGCCGGACATAAGGCATTCGGCGATAAAATTCAGTTTTGTCATAAAAGCGGTGCTGGCGCTCGCGGGCCATCAAGTCATACAAGGACAGCCCGATTTTAAGCATACGTCTGCCCGGGCGCTGATGCGCGTAAACCGGCAACAAAAATTCCAGGGGCTCGACCAGCCCGGGTGCCTGTTTGAGCAAGTGCTCGCGTTCTTCTACCGCCATTTTGGTCAGCAGAAAATGTCCCTCTTTCAGATAGCGTAACCCCCCGTGGACCAATTTCGAGGAGCGACTGGAGGTTCCCCAGGCAAAGTCTTTTTGCTCTACTAAAAGTGCCTGCAGACCCTGATTGGTTGCTTCGCGCAATATCCCGGCGCCGGTAATCCCGCCGCCGATAATCACAAGATCCCAGTGTTGAGCGATGTTGTTAATGTTCATTTATAAAATCACCCGGCTTTCTGAAAGAACCAAAAGCCCCTATTACCATATTCGGCTTAAACTGCTATTTTCTGAATCTTTTTTCTAACGGCCGGCGACCATTTTCTGGTTTTTCACTGTATCTTTTAAGGCAACAATTTACCCGGATTCATTTGCCGATTGGGATCCAGGTAGGCAAACATCTGCCGAAGTGTGTTTACGCCAACCGCTCCTTTTTCGGCTTCCAGATAAGGTTTATGGTCCCGGCCGATGCCATGATGGTGACTGATGGTTCCCCCGGCTTTCACAATCGCCTGACTGGCAGCCTGTTTCAGCTTTCGCCAGTGATCAAGGGTCTTTTGCGGGGTGTCGGACAGGCGAAAGACAAAGGTGGTATATATGCTGGCACCGGTGGCATAAACATGTGAAAGATGGCTAAAAGCCAGGACGCGTTCATTGACCGGCTCCAAAGCATGCATCAGTGCGTCTTCGACGCGATTCATGGTAATGGTTACCTTATCCCAGTTAACGGCGGTCTCCAGGGTATCTACGGCATACCCCAGTTCCCAGAGCGTATTGCGCAAATATGCCGATCGGAACCGATTTTTCTTCCAAGCGTCTCCGATTCGCTTACCGGCCGAAACACCCTTGAAGCGGCGAATGATCGAACCGGCTTCACTCCTGGCGACCCGGGCCTGCCTTGCGGTCCCGATGTAGCCGATCAGACCCATACAGGCCAATTCTGGATCGATGCCTCGGAATCTTAAAAAACGCTTCAACCATTTGATCTGCTGTGCATGCCCGGCCAGGGCCAGGTTGGCCGCTGTTTCTTGCGCATTACTCAACCGGATCATGGATAGCGAAATTTGAGATTGTGCCAGTGCTTGCACGGATTTGCTGGCATAATCCCAGGAGGGGAAGAAAATCCCATGGATATCGTTGACATCCGGCAGGGGTAAAATGTTGACAATTATCCTGGTTAAAATTCCCATTCGGCCTTCGGAACCCAGAACCAGTTGACGGAGATCCGGTCCGGCAGCAGATGCGGGAAAGGGCGGCAGTTTCAATTGACCTTTAAATGTGGCAACTTCGCCGCCCGCATAAAGCTGTTCGATCCTGCCGTAATGCCGGGATTGTTGACCGCTGGAGCGGGTGGCTACCCAGCCGCCCAAAGTTGAGTATTCAAAGCTCTGTGGGAAGTGACCGAGTGTGAATCCTTCAGCGTTCAGCTGCCGCTCAAGTTCGACACCGCGGATACCGGCTTCAAAGGTTGCCAACAAATTTGGGCCGTCAATATCGATTAAACGGTTCACCCGTTGCAGGGCAACGCTGAGCACTGGGCGTTCAGATTCACAAACGCTAAGATGGCCGGCAACACTGGTTCCACCGCCGTACGGGATGACCACCGCATGGTGATTGCCTGCATAGGCCAAAATTGTATGAAGGTCTTCAACGCTCTCCGGTTGTGCCACGCCGTCGGGAAAGCTTTTCAGCGTCCCACCGCGCAGTCGAATCCAATCCGGTAGACTCTGACCATGGGCACACGCCAGACGCCGCAGCGGGTCATCGGTCACAAGCGGATGTTGCGGCAGCCGCACAGCCGGTATGCGCTTGAGAAATTGATGCAGGGGGTAATCCGGGCATATCCTGCCGTTTCCGATGCGTTGTTGTAAAAGTACCACGGCCTCGGGTGGCAATTCCACCCGGATTGACGCATCTCCCCATCCGTTCCATCGACGCATTGCCGATTTCCTTATAAGCGTATCGGGCCGTCAGTCTTTCGGCGACTGATACTGAATGATAGGCGAACGTTTATGATTGCCTGTTTCTGGCAAACGGCCTTATTTCGCGCCAGATTTCAATACTCTTTCGCATAGCGCCTTTTACAACCTTTTCGACCGAATGACGAGTGTGTGCAATGGCTTGTTCAAGTTCCCGGTAATAGGTGAGAGACGCATTTCGTGATTTTTCCAGTCTGAAGTAAGCGGCGGCCATTTGCTTATATATGGAAGCAAAATCATTGAAGATCAGGGCATAAACCGGATTACCACATCCTCGTGTCAGGAGCATTTGCAATTCCCAATCATAAACCGCAAAGGTGGTCTCTTCGTCTTCCGTCACCGGTTTTCGACTGAGGAAATCAAGCATTTTGTCAGGCTGGCGAATGGCTGTCATTCCTGCGACCGGTGGCAGCAAAACGGCTCGGACTTCGAGCAGTTGCGTAATAAAGCCGTTGGGAAGAAATTTTGTATATTTGGCCAGGGTACCAATCATGCTGAGGCCGCCCTCCAGCCAATAATCATTGACCACCGTTGGTTTGCCATGCTGAATTTTAAGCCAGCCTTCGCTGGCTAAGCGCTGCAACGTCTCCCGCAGCGTGGGGCGGGTCACACCGATCTGATCTGCCATCGCCCGCTCGCCGGGCAACGGGGTTCCGGCCGGATAGGTGCCATCCAAAATCGAAGTTACCAAAATACTTTCAGCATACTGGGCGGGTCGCAATGGGGGGCCAAGTCGAGCTTCCATATGTTAACCTCCTTGAAAAGAGTACTGGTAAGAGGTCATACCACTTATTGTATAAAAAGTCAATGTTTTGTCGTGCTCGGTATACGGTATTGGCACATTGATAAACGGAAGGAAATCAGGGATTGTTTATGGTATCGCTGAGATCATACTTCGCGACGGAAATTTTTAGCCAAAAGCTAGTGTACCGACCCAGAAATAATTTGCAAAATGATAACCGGGCATATCATTTCCCGAAAGGCGCTATGAATTTCAAAGTGCATGTGCCCCGATATTTGGGATTCGGCCCTCGCCAGGGGCTCAACCAACTGCTTCGGTGCCCATCATCCCAAATATCGGGTCACGGTGTAATCTTTGGCTCAACCTTTAGCATAGCGCCTTTCCGGAAAAAACATGTCCCGCCGGGAAATTGAGTTCTGCCAACTTCTGAGGGAAGGCCATTTTGATTCAAGTGTTATTGAAAATTATTTCTGGGACACAACATTAGAAAGCATCCCGCGCCCGGGCGATATCCTCAACCGCGCCCATGACGATCAAGGTCGTCCCGGCTGCCAGCAGGCGGGTTGGCGGTGGATTGAATTCGATTTCATCGGCGTTGTCTCTGGCGCCCAGCACCAGCAATCCATAACGCTCTTCTAAACCGCATTGACGGATTTCTTTTTGGTTGAACTTCGAATTTTGCGAAACCGTTAATTCATGAATTCTCAAATTCCCTTTGCCGCTGCGCAGCATATGATCCAAAAAATCCACCGCCGTGGGTCTTATCATTTCAGAAGCCATGCGCAGGGCGCCAATTGCATTTGGGCATACAACCGCATTGGCGCCGGCCTTAATGAGTTTGGGTTGCAGTTGCGGGTTGGACATTCGGCTGATAATACGCAGCCCGGGATTGAGCATACGGGCAGTCATGGTCACATAAAGGGTGTCTTTGTCGGACGGCAAGGCGATGACAATTCCGGCGGCGCGTTCAATGCCGGCTGAGACCAGGTTTTCATCATCGGTAGCGTCTCCCTGGATATACAGCAGCTCGCAGATGGCTTTGCAGCGCTCGATTCTTTCTGCATCTGTTTCGATCAGTACCGTCGTCTCGTTGTTTTGGCACAGTTCGAAGATGACACCGCTGCCGGTTTCACCCCCGCCGCAGACGATATAATGATGGTTTAATTTATCGATTTGTTTTCCCATTCTTTTTTTCCTTAAAAAACCTGAGAGTTCACCTTCCAAAAATAAGGCCGTCAGGGAACTGATGCCGTAGAGGATGACACCCATGCCGAAAGTAATCAGCACCATCGTAAAAATCTGGGCCGTTTCGTTTCCGGTTACCTCGATAATTTCGCCGTAGCCGACCGTGGTCAGTGACACCACCGTCATATAAAGGCAATCCAGAAACTCGGGCTCGCCATCAAAAATAATATAATAGCCTACACTGCCGGCCATAATGACCAAAAAAATTAAGGCCAACAAATAATATAGTCTTTTGCGGATGCTCATAATCCTGAAACACCGTTTTTCGGAAGTCGTCTGTTTGCAGCCTGCGGTCTCTATGCCACGCTTGCTGCCAAATTTCAAGTTGCATTATTTTTCATGCAGAATTCAGGTAAGAGCTGGATTTTGTGCGAGTCGGCGGTTTTCATATGCAAGGCACTTCAGGCCGAGGCGATAGTAAACTATGCCTCGGCCTGAATAACGCAGCAGATGGAAGCCTCCGGCTTGCCCTCAGGGTGAAAATAGATGAGAAATATAAAAGATTATCATCGGAATGAAACGATAAAAATTTCTCATCTATTTTCATGCAAGATCCAGGTAAGTTCTTTACAAAGCTGCCAGCATGATTTAATCTAAACGAGCCGTACCTTCCTGACTGTTGAAACCCGAAAACGATTCAAACGAATGCTTAAACGCCAAGTTGCCCCCGTTAAATCTGCCGGCGCAACTTTGCCGGCAGCGAGGTTGCCATGGACAAGCAAATCCCACTCATTATTGCGACCGGAAATCCAGGAAAGGTTTTAGAAATTGAAGATTTACTGAACGGCTTTCCGATTCAGATCAAAAGCCTTGCTGATTTCGGACCGATTCCGGAAGTAGAAGAAGATGGCGAAACCTTTGAAGAAAATGCCTATAAAAAAGCCAGCTTCACGGCCAAAATACTGGGCATGCCGGCCCTTTCCGACGATTCGGGTCTTATGGTGGAGGCACTGGGGGGTGAGCCTGGCGTTCGATCGGCACGATATGCCGGCCCGGATGCGACTGATCAACAGCGGGTCGCCAAGTTACTCAAAGCCATGCAGGGTCAAACCAACCGCAAAGCGGCTTTTGAATGTGTTATTTCGATCGCCGTTCCCTCCGGCCCGGCCCTTACCTACGAAGCGCGCTGTGAGGGTCTGATCGCCGAAGCCCCTGCCGGGAAAAAGGGTTTCGGTTATGATCCCATTTTTTTCTATCCACCGTTAAATAAAACATTCGGGCAGATGACCCTGGCCGAAAAACGCGATGTCAGCCACCGGGGTAAAGCCTTGAGTGAGCTCAGACAGGAAATGGATAAAGTGTTGATTTGGATCCGAAGGCATATGCCGCCGGAAGAAAGATATTTATACACCCGTAATGTGGAGGACTGAAATGATAGCTGATTTGATTGCGGCCAACAGGAGCTGTCGGCGGTTTGATGAAAACCACCCGGTTGATTTAAGCACGCTGGAACAACTGGTCGATCTGGCACGGTTGTCGGCCTCGGGCGCCAATCTGCAACCCTTAAAGTACATATTAACCTGTCGGCCGGCGATAAATGCTGAAATTTTCAGCTCTCTGGGCTGGGCCGCCTACTTGAAAGACTGGCCGGGGCCGGAACCCGGTGAGAGACCGGCGGCTTATATTGTGATTCTGGGCGATAGCCAAATCAGCAAAGATTTTGGGGTTGATCACGGAATTGCCGCCCAGTCGATATTACTGGGAGCCAGGGACAAGGGGCTGGCAGGCTGCATGCTCGGCTCTGTTAATCGCAAAGTGCTGCGCACGGTGTTGGATATCCCGGATCATCTGAAAATCCTACTGGTTGTGGCCATCGGCAAACCCAGAGAAGAGATTGTGATCGAAACCGTTGGGCCGGATGGCAATATCCGTTACTGGAGAGATGAGCGTGGGGTACATCACGTACCGAAACGATCGCTGTTGGACATTATTGTTGCATTTCACGAGTCCTGAAAATTACCGCTTAACGGCATGGACCGCGTTTGAGGCCTGTTTTGACCATCCGGTGGATCAATGATAAACTAAAGTCTACATTAGAAAAATTCAGAAAAGGAGAAAGGGCATGGGACCATATAAAGACTGTATCGACATCATAACCGAATTGGGGGGAGTTACCGGTGGTAAGGCAGCCCAACAGGTATTTGAAGATACAATTGATGCCGATAACCTGGCTAAACTCAAACGTATCCAAAATCCAAATGTTCTTCAGAAAATAGCCAATGCCATTAAACTCTGTGAGCCCGACGCTGTTTTTATCGATACCGGATCGGAGGCCGATCGTCGATTTGTCAGAGAGCTTTCCATAAAAAAAGGAGAAGAATCACCGCTGCCCATGCCAGGTCATACGATTCATTATGATTTGAAAGAAGAGCAGGGCCGCATTATTGATCGGACGTTCTACATCTATAATGAGGGCGAAGAGGTCAGTTCGTTGGCGAAGAAAAAAGATCGGGCTGAAGCGCTGGAAGATATCAGGGAAAAAATGACCGGCATCATGAAAGGCAAAACGATGATGGTCGGATTTTTCTTGAGGGGTCCGGTGGGCGCGCCGGCATCCAACCCGGCTCTTGAAATATCCAGCTCGACTTATGTCATGCACAGCGCCGCCATCCTCTACCGCAATGTCTATGCCGATTTTGATCAGGAGGTTGAAACGATAGGGCATTTCTACGCCAATATCCACAGCGAAGGCTTGAACCGGCCTGAAGATCTGCCCAATGCCCGGGTTTACATGGACCGCAGTCACCTGACAACCTACAGCTTCAACTGCACCTATGCCGGCAACACCCTGCTCATGAAAAAGGGCAACCATCGCTTTTCGGTGGATCGCTCGGTTTATGAAAACAAAGGCCAACAGATTGCCGAACACATGTTTATCACCGGCATCGAGGGGCCCGGCGGGCGCATTACGTGGATGGTGGGTGCGGCACCCAGCGGTTGCGGCAAAACAACCACGGCGATGGCCGGTGACCATTTTGTCGGGGATGACCTGGCGCAGATGTGGATCGCAGATGACGGTACCGTGCGATCTATCAATCCCGAATGCGGAATTTTTGGTATCGTCGAAGATGTCAACTGGGAAGGTGACCCCTACCTGATGAAATGCTTGCGCCATGAGGGCACGGAAGTCATCTGGTCCAATGTGCTCATTGATGAAAACGGGGTTCCCCAGTGGACCGGCAACGGCGAACAGCCGCCACCGACCAAAGGCACCAACTTCCAGGGGCCCTGGGAACAGGGCATGACAGGCGAAGACGGAAAGCCCATCCCTATGTCGCACCCCAACTCCCGGTGCACCCTGTCCAACAGCGCTCTGGAAAATTATTCGGATGAAAATGAGAACCCCCAAGGCGTCGAGACCCGCATTTTCACCTACAGCGGGCGTGATAGTGACACCATGCCCCCGGTGTGGGTATCAAAGACGCCCGATGAGGGCGTTGTGATTGGCGCCTGCATTGTATCCGCTGCCACGGCCACAGAAGTCGGGGCCACCGGTGTTCGCCGACAACCATGGGCCAATGCGCCGTTTACCCCCGGTTCATTGGGTGAGTATATGGATGCGCAGTTTGTGTTCTTTAACAGTGACAAAATTGCCGACGATAAACGACCGATTCTGGCGGGGTTGAATTATTTTTTAACGCATGAGGCCAGAGGCGGCAGTTCCCAAAAGTTGCTGGGTGAAAAAAAAGACGTCAAAGCCTGGATGGCCTGGCTGGATCGACGCGCTCACGGCGAATTGGATGCCATTGAAACTCCGGTCGGCTATTTGCCAAAGTATAATGACCTAAAGCGATTATTCAAAGAACGCATCGATAAAGAATATCCGCAAGACCTTTATGATAAACAGTTTTCGTTGTACATCGATAACATAGTAGCCCGCATTGATTTGCAGGAAGAAGCTTACAGCAAAGAGCAACATATTCCCTCCCGCTTTTTTGATATTCTCAAGAAGCAGCGTACAGAACTGATGGCGCTTAAAGAAAAATACGGACCGATTGTGACACCCGAGCAATTGATAAAAGAATGACACCTTGCCTATGGAAGCCTCCGGCTCGTGCAAAATTTAGGTATTCGTAATTTAATGTGTTTAAAGCGGTTGATTTTTATCTTACTTTTTTGAAAATTTGGTTCGGAAATAAGCTTTGGTTCCATCCTAAGAGGCGCATTTGAACCTGCCGATTCAACAATCCACCCTTAACGTCATATTTAGCCGTCGCATGCTGGTCGCCTTTTTAATGGGGTTTTCCGGCGGGCTTCCGCTGCTGTTGACCTGGGGCGTATTGCAGGCCTGGATGACCGAAAAAGGCGTTGATTTAACCTGGATTGGCATGATCTCCCTGGTTCAGATTCCGTATACCTGGAAATTTCTGTGGGCACCATTGTTAGATCGGTTTGTGCCTCCGTTTCTTGGGCGCCGCCGGGGATGGCTTTTAATCGCCCAGATGGCATTGGTGGCCGCTATTGTGGGATTGGGATATTCGGATCCGGTAAAAAATACAACATTGATGATTGCGGCTGCGATTCTGGTGGCCTTTTTCAGTGCCACGCAGGATATTGTCATCGACGCCTATCGGCGTGAAGATCTGGCCGATGAAGAACTGGGGTTGGGTTCTTCGATGTACGTTTATGGGTACCGCCTGGGCATGCTGCTGGCATCGGGCGGCGGACTGATTCTGGCAGACCATATGTCTTTCGCTGCGGTTTATTTTCTGATGTCGTTGTGCATGCTGCCCGGTATTCTAACGACTCTACTGACTCCCGAGCCGAAAGTCGTGGCCGGCATACCGCAAAGCATGAAAGAAGCCGTGGTAGATCCATTTATCGATTATTTCAGTCGCAATGCTGCCGTCTGGATTCTGGTATTTATCCTGCTATATAAAATCGGAGACACTATGGCCAGCGGCATCACTATGCCGTTTTATCTGGAGACCGGATTTTCCAAGACAGAGATCGGTACGGTCGTTAAATTCTTCGGCACGGCGGCAACATTGATCGGTGCATTTCTGGGGGGAGTATTGTTGCTCAAACTGGGAATTAATCGGGGCCTCTGGATCTTTGGAATTCTGCAGGCATTATCCACCGCCGGTTTTGCCATTTTGGCTCGGATCGGTTATAACATTGCCATGTTGTCAGGTGTGATTGCCTTTGAGAACCTGAGCAGCGGAATGGGCACCGCTGCCTTTGTGGCCTTCATGGCCAGCATTACCAACAAAAAGTTTACCGCAACCCAATATGCTTTGCTGACCGGAATCATGGGCCTCTCCAGACAATTGGCGTCTTCTGTGACCGGTTTTATGGCCAAGCATATGGGTTGGGAGGGTTTTTTTATTTTCTGCAC
>JASFIV010000028.1:0-26765 GCA_050122475.1 Desulfobacterales bacterium
ATTATCGATTTTTAGCGCGATATGCTGACCGGGATAATCTTTAATCTGCGGTTTGATTATTTCCATTGTTCAATATTCCGCAATCTAAAATCCACAACCGAAAAATCCAAATCCCTACTTGCCTCATCGTCTGGTCGATGCGAAGCATCGGTAGAGTCCGATGCCTTTCAGGCGAAATGGGGCCTTTTTAAGTTAATTTTATAATCTGTGTTAATCTGCGTAATCTGTGGATAAAAAATCAAATGGCTCAATTAGTCAAGCAGCTCCATCAACTTCCCGCAGCACGGTGGAATACGGTCGCCGGCCTTGAGCCTGACGAACTTGTTGCACGTCTGGCAATAACAAGTGCAGTCTTTTTCCACGTAGACGGCCGGATATTCTTCTTCGCCCTTTTCACCCTCGACGGCGAAGCTGGCCACGTTATTTTTTTCAGGAACATATTCGCCCACCGGTACAAGCTTCTGATTAAAGCGCGCACAATCCACCAGCATGCGCCACAATCCTTCTAACATGGTCTTTTCGTAATCCGCTTCGGGCGTAAATTCCACCAAGGTTTTGCTTAGTTCGATCTTCATCTGCGTTCCTCCTGGTTTATCAGTTAGATGACAACAATATAGATAAGCGATCCGCCGTCATTTGATCTTGCCTTTCAGCCTCATCGCTTCACTGCTTTTAAGATTTGAAAAAAAACTGCGAAATCTGCGGTTAAATTTTCCTTGAGCCCTGACCTTTTTATGATTTGAGAATCTTGAGCTTAGCATTGATCAACTGGCTGTGGTCCAGCCTCAGTAAGTTTTGCAGTTTGCCCATCAGATAATGCTCGTGTTCGTCCATTTTCCCGTCAACATAGACAATGCGCCAGAGGGTTTCGATAATTTCAATTTTCTCCTCATTTGAGTAATTTTGGTTGATGAGGTTGGCAAATTGCCAGAGGTCCACACTTTTTTCCAGCTCTTTTTCCGCCTCAGCGATCAGGGCGTCGGCGTGTTCCTGGGATAAACCGTATTTTTCTTTGAGAATGGACAAAATGGTTTCCATCTCCGCATCCGTAAATTCCTCATCGATACGTGCGATCTCAACAAACAAAGCACAGGTGGCCACGCGAATGTCGTGTTCAGTCGTTTGGTTTGTATCTTTGGAAACTTCGGCGCTGGCCTTGTCAAAGAATCGTTTGATCTTGTCAATCATTTGAAATGGTCCTTTTATTTGCTTCCATGCATAGTTTCCGGTTTAGCTTGTCAGGCCATTTTATCACAAGCTGACTATCAAATAGATTCAATTTAAGTCAAGGAATTTGAGGGGCAAGGAATGGTTTTGGATAGCCTCGCCCGCTTGGTATTTATAAAGATGCCGCATCTGACCGACGGGAGAGTTGGTTTCTGGTTATCGACCTCAATTTTTGACAAGTTAACCAGCCAAATGGTCGAATATATAAATCGCCTGTATTAAGTTGAATTGGCCCGCTTAAACTCGCTGCTCTGTTCTCTGGCGAGAAGTTTAACATCCTAAATTAATTAGTTAAATGTTCAAATAATCGGTGGACCTAAACCTTATTTGATAACTCTGAACCCCTGAAGCCAGAACCCGCAACCTTTTTTGTACCCTCTTGCCATCCGACGCCCATGCCTTATTGTTTGAGTAGGGAGATTAAAATGTTTAATTCAATAATAGACTTAGGGGCTGTTTGTGCGGTGCTGCTTGTCTGGTGTCTTATCCGGTCCTATACGCGCAAGCCCGTGGATAAAACTGAGGCCGCTCAGATGGCCATAGAAGATTACATTCAAAAGATTACTCAGTTAACCGGCAACAGCGCATATGAAACATTCTGCAAATCTGCCGAGGAATGGCATGTTCCCTCCGAAAGAATTAACAAAGATTTCAGTAAATACCTGTCGTCCCAGACGATACCCTATTATGTAAAAGATTTTATCAGAAAAAGCCGACCGCATATCGACGAGCTATACAGAGGCAAAGGCACGTCTTCCACAGATAAACGGCTCTGGTTTTTTTATTCGCTGCTTATCCTTTTGTTCTGGGGTGGGGCCGTCTTTATTAGTCTGTATGTCTTGCCGCATATCTGGCCGGAGGAGTTTCGGACGACAATTCACATTGGCCCACCCTAACATGCCGGTATTCAAAAAGTCCCACCTTCGCTGGTCTCACCCAGCAACCTTGTCACGCATTTAGTCCAAAGAAAGTTATAATTTCATGGACGTCCCTAAAATTGCTAAAACCATTAATCTCCGTTCATACCATAAGCCCTTGTTTAACTGAGAGATTTGAGCTTTCAGCGATGAGCAGGCGCCATCGGCGTCCTGCCTTGACAATAATTATTTGAAGCATTAAAAATAGTTTCAACCTTTTATTAATCAGAGGAGATGAAGATCATGAGGTATGTCAAAATTATTATCAGCTGTCTGCTTGTCATGATGCTTTGTTCAGCCGCCATGGCCCTCGATTTTCAGCAGAGTATCCATGGCATGAAATGGGGTAGCACTGTAGCAGAAAACGCCAATCTGTCAAAGGTTCATGAGGCTAACCGGGCCGTATACTACGCCAAACCGAACACGCGTTACCGGATATCCGATCAGCCGGTTGCAGGTGTCTTTTATGGCTTCTACAACGACAAATTCTTTGCCGTTTTTGTTAAGATGCACACACCTGCTCAGTTTACTGAACTGAAGAAAGCATTTGACGCACAATATGGCGCCGCCAAAAGTTCTTTTAACAAGCAATCAAAGCAGCAGGTGTATCGCTGGAAAGACGGCGATGTGAAGATTAAATTAAAAAAGATCGAGGCCACAGGACAATTCAAGCTGGCTTTTTATTATGCGCCGCTTTCAACCAAACTCAACGAAGAGCGGCTGGAAAACATACCGCCTGAAATATACAAACTGTCAGCTAATCAGGAAGGCGAAGCACCCAAATCAGCACCTCTGCTGGATAATTAAATATAGCTATCTGAAATAAAGCGTACTGTTGTAACTGTTGCGCCGCAACCATTTTATGTATCTTTCAAAAATAGGTCGGTGGTGAGTTATACAGGTGTACAGCCTGCACGGAAATCAAGTAATCCTGCCCAAAACCACCACGCCTGCTCACAAAGTTCCAGCAAAGCCGGGAACCTAAAATCCTTGATCTTTCTTTATTAATCTGTGTTAATCCCACGCCCGCCACCACGCCGCCATGCGCGCGAGGCGAGGCGGGCGGGTGCGAAATCTGTGGGTAACTTTGCTTGCCCTCCGTAGCTTGAGAGCGAAGGAGGGAGCTTTCTGCTTTCAGCTTTGAGCTGGCGCTACAGACGCCAACCCTGAACCTTGCCTGCCGCGGCGACTTGTCGCGGCGTCTCGTCGCGGCTTAGCATGCCAATGCGAAGACGGAAGCTTGAAAAAGCGATGACGGAAATCCTGAAGCTTCAACCTTCGAACCGATGACTGTCTTGAGCTAATTCCCCCAAAAAAATGTGTAAAATTCCACAATTGAGAATGATCACTAAATCATAATAATAGTCAACTCCTTAATATCAAATGAAATAATAAACTCTTATGACTTTGGCATTTGAATTGCTATCACCTACGGTTACCGGGTTGCTGTTGTAAACGGATTTGCCCGGGATTGTATGTTCTATGGCACGGTAAGCTTAACAAAAAAGCAATCAACAATTCAGGAGCTGAAAATGGAACTCACGCATTTATTGATCATTGTTGTCGTTGTGGTGATTGTTTTTGTTGTTTATCGGATTATTGATAAAAGAATGGGTCCCTGAATCAGTTGCGGAGGCGATTGGCGCAGCAAATAAGGAGGCCGGTATGGAATGGTATAAATTCACGATATCAGATGCACAAATTGCCCCAATTGTGACACAAAAACTAAAAGAGAAATTTGAACAAATTTTTTGGCCCTTGTCCTGCCCTGAAGGAGCGGCGGTTTATACTAAAAAGTCCGAAAGTGGGTCTGGTACAGAATTTTACTTAACCCCATCCTGTGGACGATCCGCCCGAGCATTGATATCTACTTGTTCTGCAAAGGCCTGTGAAAAACCCGATATGGATTCATTAATGTTTCTGGCAGGGGATTCATCCTTTTCCAGTTGAGGTGCGGCAACCCTGCAGTAGATTACGATCTTCTCAATTGTTCGCTCCATGCAACGCATCAAATAAACCCTGTCGCCATTTTTAACACAGGAATTCAGGTGTATATATTAAATTCTACCCGATATATGATATATTTATAGAATGAGGAAATTTACCGGATTATTTATCATAATCATATCCATTGCCATTATTGCCTTTGATTGTTGGTACACGCACTTTTATATGATTGCTTTTGGAAGAGGATTACCGGAAGCTTCATTTTATCAAAGAGTGATAGCAACCTTATTTACATCTGTACCATTTCTTGTATGCATTTATCTGGCTTTACAGCATCTCATCTTTGAAAGCAAAAGAGATAAAGAATTATTGGATAGGAGCAAATGGTCCCCTTTGTTAATAGCAGGTGTCTTCATTGGTTTCTCAGTTTTTTGGTACTTCATTTCCAATATTGCCATTGGCGCATACTTTATGGCAACTCAGAGGGGATCGGAAGTGGTATGTAAAAAGATGGTAATAGATGCCCAAAGTACCGCAGCGGCAATATCGAGTTACTTTTCCCATCCAGAGCACACAACTCTACCTTCCCTTGATCAATTAAGGGAGGAAGAAGGCCTAATTACAGATTTCCCGGTCACCATAGATAAGGGCCCAGATGGAAAACCCACAATTACAGTAATTGATGAAAATGGCGAATGCCCAGATGGGAAAAAATATGTGCTCTATTATTACGGGATAGAGTCAGAATGGAAAGATTGAAGAATGATAATATCTGTAGCTCAGTGGAATGTAGCTTTGCGGTCCTCCTTAAGGGGGGATCCCACCGGGGTGCATGAGCCTAAATTCCGAAAAAAACAGCTCCCCAGAGCCTGAGCAGTCTCCTTATGGAGGGCTTGATGATGTAGTATGATGCGCTTCGTATAATCTTCAAGTATCTGGGCTTGGCGTTTGTTAAATGAATAGGGGACATCATCGGCGACCACAAAACGGATTTTTCTATCTGATCAAACATGTAGCTGTTATTCAAGTGACCGGTGCCGCTTTGAATGTCAGCAGCTGTGTTGCCGGGAAAGGCACCCCAGGTCAATTGGGGGAAAATAGAAATCATACCGCACCACACATTGACACCGATAAGGCCATATTGAAGCTTGGCGATGCAATCGTCTATGCCTGAACGGTTCTGCCTTGCGGTCCTGGGATCGACAAACACCGAACAACCCAGATTGCCAAAGACTTTTTGGTTACAGAATTCAACCGCCTTGTTTAGAAATTGAAGAGAATTTCCACCGGTTCCCTTGATGGATGTCTGTGCCAGAACCATCGTAAATGCCTCTTCCTTAAAAGCCAATGAGCCTTGTTTGACTTCCGGAATGAACAGGGGATTCAGTTGTGTGTCAAAGTACTTTTTCTTTTGGCCCAAAATTTGGGCTCCGGGGTAATTTGTTTTGAATTTATCATAAATTTCCATCCCCCGCGGGTAATAACACACTTCTGTGGGCGCCTCTGCCAGATAGTGTTGCAGGCGGTTTAGAAACAAGTTCTTTTGCGGCCAGTCATCAGCGACGATGACAAGTTGAGGAGATATGCAGGCATGACCGCCGTTACCGTGTTTGGTCGCTGAAATCTGACTTGCCTGATGGTCTATTTCCCTACGGGTCCACTTGCCGGGGACAATTATCATCGGAGTGACACCCCCCAGCTCGGCATCCAGTCGTTTGTTAGATATTTTACGGTTTGTCTTCCTGTTTTTTTCCTGCTCTTCGGGTGTTGTCCCCCAGACAATCTGATCATAAGTATCCTTTCCGCCGGTTAAAACAGCATCCGTAATATCCGGATGTGAAAAGATCGCTTTACCGACCTCACCGTTTCCGGCAACAATGTCCAAATACCCATCGTCAATGAGGTCCTTGAAAATCTTTTTCAGGACAGTTCCGGTAAGATCATTTACCGGGTTCTGCTTGAAAATGACAACTTTATTCTCCACAAACATTTTGGTCATCAGGTCAATCGGGCCCTCATAGTTGCCGGCTGCAAAAACAGCACAACACCCGCCATTGCTTTTTTGGTAAATATTCCCCTGACTTCCTGTTGCGCCTTTTTCAAACCATAATTCAGCTCTGAATCCGGGAAACAGCATCAGATCTTTAATGTATCGGGGATAAACGGTTTTAATCACCTGGCCGTCCGGCCGTTGCCTGCGTTTGGCTGCCTTCGGATAAGAACCGTTTTTGGACAGAAGTGTAAATGTTTCGATCAGCGCACGAACCGAGGTGGCTATGAAAAGGGGCCCTGTAACCCAGGCAGTACCTTCAACGTTGAATGTGGGGCCATCTGGAATTGCACCCCGCAATTCAATCTGTTTGTCGGCAAACGCTTTGGCATATCTGCCCAGGTTACGTCGGATAGATTTCAGATAAGTTAGTTTGGCGTCATAGGAAAGCTCTTTCCATCTTGTCTGGTTTTTTGAAACCTTTGCAATGATCTCTTCAACATTCCTCCTATCTTTGCTCTCATTGCCGTATTCTTCCATTCCGGGACTCCTGGTTGAGATTGAATTCCATATTAAAAAACCCTGCATCTCAAAATGAGAAACGGGGTTTTAATCTCTATCTCATTGCCACCTCTGAGTTTGCAGGAAATTACCTTTATCGTCTAACATTGAGTAAACTGTCTAACGATTGGGCCGCGACAATGGCTTTTAATTGTTAAATAGCGCCTCCTGATTATTTTCGATTTGTTTAGCATGCTGAATCATTCAAAGTCAATATTTCAGAATTCTGACATTTCAAATAGACGGACGTCGACGCTGCCCGTTTACAAAATTTGATTGTGAAGAAATATGGGGATATAATTCTTATAGAGCCAAATACAATAATCGAAATCCTAAAAACGCAACAAATCAACCCCTCCCTGATTTATAGTGGTTGTCAAAAAAAGCGTTCCGATTGGGTAACGTTTTTTTGCTACAACACTTATGCTGCCATCCTTTTTACGGAACATTATTATGACAAGCGGTATAATCCCGTTCGATGTCGTCATTTCTCTATATCTTGGCGATATTTGCGGTTTGTATAAGACAGCAAGTGGAATTAAAAGATGGACAGCAGAACATGGATGGTGATATTCAGATCTGTATAAGCACCAGTTTGTTGGATTATCTCTTCTAACGGTTAAAAAGGAGGAGCCATGAAACCACTTCGACATATTGGCTCAATGGCATTCGTGTTCGGGCTTTTTACCGTAATATTTGTTGGGATACCATGGCACGTTATGGTTGCCGATGATCCGGTAGTGCCCTGGTGGTTGAAGATAGCGGTTTTTTGTCTTCTGGGCGGTATCCTTCTTGTTCTGGCAACATTAGCCATTGAGCAAAGGGCATACAAGGCTCCAGTCGAAGAACCGCTGGTGGGTCAAACTGATCGCTCTGTTTTGCTATTGAATTCCGATGCAGTGCCCGGTCGAGAAATTACTGAAATTCTTGGCCTGGTTCAGGGACACACGGTTTTTGCTGTATGGCTTGGCAAAGACTTATCCGCCATTGTCAGGCTGATTCTGGGTGGTGAATTGACAGAATACACGGAGATGATGGGGAGCGCACGGACAACCGCTGCTGATAGAATGATAGTTAAGGCCACTGAAATGGGCGCCGATGCAATCATCAATGTACGGTATATGACGACGAGTGTTATTGGCAGTGCAGCCGAATTACTAGTTTACGGAACCGCCGTCAAGCTCAACTGATCACGCTCTTGCCGCCGATACGAAAGTTAAAATTTTATGGTCGTCCATCTTTTGCCAGTCTTCAGCATGCAGTCATAGCTATCAGCTATGACCTATTTGCTATAAGCCGGCGCCAGCCTACGCTTGCAAACAAAGCATTTCATTACTACGTTAGAATCTTACAGTTGGTATCTAATCAAAGGATAAATACCCGTGGATTTCAAATATATTGTCATCGGTTGCGGGATAATGGGCAGTGCGGCGGCCATGCATCTGGCGGAAGTATCAAAAGCGGTTGCTTTGATTGGCCCGTCAGAGGCAAAGGCCGATACGGATGCTGCCATTCCAAAGGCAAGTCACCACGATGAGGGTCGCATCACACGTATGCTGGATGCAGACGTTTTCTGGAGCAGTATGGCCAGGCGCTCAATTGGGCGCTATCGCGAAATTGAGCAGACATCCGGCATCCCATTTTACAATGAATGCGGCTTCTTGTGGATCGACAACGATCCGGCGCGCGTTGAACAAATCACGCGATTAGCCGCAGATAATGCCGTAACAGTGGACCGTTTAACCAATGCGCATATAAATGAAAAATATCCATATCTATCACAGGCTGGGATTTCAGCAGCCCTGTATCAATCGCATGACTCAGGAACCATCAACCCAAGGGCCTATGTTCGGGCTATGGCTGCGCGAGCACAGGCAGCCGGGGCTCGGTATTTTAACGATCATGTCCTCAAGCTAAAGCTCACCTCTGAAGGCGTTGAGCTCCAAACCGACGCAAACCAAATCTTGCGGGCCGCCAAAACACTGCTCACCACCGGCGCATACGGCGCCATCGATCGTCTCATCGACTCGAATTTACCGCTGCGGGCATGCAAAACCGGCGTCGTTTTAATAGAGGTGTCCCGCCAGGCAGTGAGCAGTGAGCTTGCCAACATGCCGAGCGTTATTTCACGGCCGCCCTCGAAGCGGCTCAATACCTATTTACTTCCGCCGCTAAAGTACCCGGATGGGAAATATTATTTAAAAATAGGCATCGGCGAGCCAGGCCCCTCCCTGAATGATGCCGATGAACTCAATCATTGGCTCCGCAACGGTAACGACAATGATGTTGCCACCGAATTACTCGACGAGCTCAGCCGCATAATGCCGAGCTTAGACCTGTCCAGATGGAAGTACATGCCCTGTGCGACCTGCCACACACCGGATACGCGACCGATTATCGATCTGATCGGCGACGGCAGAATCGGACTGCTTTTAGGCGGCAATGGGTACGCCGCGAAATCCGGTGATGCCCTTGGCGAACTGGGGGCTGCATTGATGCATGGAGGCGAGTGGCCGGGACCGTTGTCCATGAGCGAGCTATCGCTGGCAAGATTCGATGCCGGCAAAGATTTGGATTAAACCGCCATTGCAAATAGACCATGACGTCCAATTAGAAAGTTATAATTTCATGGACCTACCGAAAGTCAGTAAAAAAGTTAAATAGTCGATTGGTTAATAAGTTAAAACCGAATAAAATCTTTTGAATAATTGACTATTCAACTTCTGTTCTTTCGCTACACTCCCTTCATCATGAGATTGCATCCCACCCTGGTCTGCACTGATGATTCATTCCGCGATCGATTTAAGAAAAACTCCCCGACGACTTAGCTATTTAACCCTATTTTTTTGATGTAATTTGTGTTAACCTGCGGCGTGTTTTGAGTTCTGAGTGGCGCCATTAACGCCTACCCCAAAACCTTTGAACTTTGGAACTCTGAACCTATTTAGTATTTAATGTAATGAGGATTCTCAAAGAGGGAAATAATTTGGCACCTTCTGAAAATTCCGCACAGACCCAAAGCTTCATCAAAAGCCTTGGTTTTCCAAAACTTCATATCCATCACTCCATCAATCATTTTGATTTTACCAAACCAGACCGCAGAACCCTTGTTATCGGCCCTATGGGATCAGGCAAGTCCGAGTTTTCAGCTCGCATTTACCGTGATTCACAGGTTGCGATAACAAAGTCGGAAAAGGTCCAAAAGCTGACGACCAGCGGAAATGTCGACCGCCGCAACGTATTTTATATCCGGTCAAAAATTGACGACAAGAGGTTCAAGGAGTATCCACCCAATTCGATCGCCTATCGAGGCGGCTATGTGGTGCCGGGGACCAATTTTGCAAGTATTGAAGATTCTTTTGAGCTCGAAGAGGTGCTCGCAAAACACCCCACGGTTGGAACATGGATCATCGATGAGGCTGAATTTTTCGATGAACGTATCGCTTACGTTATTTCAAGGTATGCCCGGCAGCAAAGCTTCAATTTCATTTTTCCGATGCTGATTCTAAACTTCCGCAAAGATCTCTTCAACCGAACAGCCAGGCTTATAATGGAACAGTCGACCGATGTATTTCCCCTCACGGCCTACTGCGATCACCCGGACTGTATTGCAGACTCCTATTACACCTACCGCTACTATGATGTGGAGGGCGCAGAATGCCCGGCGCTTTACTTTGATCCGCTGATTATCGTCGGTGGAGACAAGCGGACAGGTGACTCAAAAATACCAAACTACTCGACCCGCTGTGATCAGCACCACTACCTTCCAGGAAAAGAGTATACCTTTATGATCCTAAAACCGCTCGGCGAGCAAGCATACGGGGGAAATATAAAACCGCTGTTAAAAGAGCTCAAAATGCTGAAAGGCAATATCAAACAATCCGAGCTTTATCATCATTTCACGCTTAAATACGTGGAACCAGCAAAACCAAATCCAATTATGATGAACGCACTGAGCGTGAGCCGTATCGCCGAAAAAGCGCTTCTCTACATTTTTTCCGAAGAAAACATCATCAGCGCAGAGCAAATGAAGTATCTGGTGCGGGAGATTAACGGTGATGAAGGCTATATAAATGAGCGGCTTATGGAGAATCGTAAGATTCAAATCACCGACCTCGCAGAGTAAACAAAAAATCAGATTAAACAGTCAAATGGCCCCAGTCAAATTCGCTTCGCTCTACGTCCCACAAGATTTTCGAATTTTAGTGGATTTTCAATAAATCGCAAATAGCAAAATGATCCTCTCAGAACATCATTGACAGAAAGAAAAGCGTTATGACAGACCGAATGCAAGTGCTGAAGAAAGATGAGCTAAGCTTAATTCATAATACCTCCGTAGAAATTCTGACAGATACCGGAGTGAGATTCAACTCGAGCAAGATTCTTGAAATTTTTAAGCAACATGGCTTCAAAATGGAAGGCACACGGGTGTTCATCACTGAAAATGACTTAAATACAGCTTTGGAAACAGCACCATCGCGTTTCACACTCCGCGCCAGAAACCCTGTCCACAATGTCGCCATCGGAGAGGATGACTTTGTGTTTCTGCCCACCGGCGGTGCGCCGAACGTTGTTACCGCTGAAGGTAATCTGCGGCCGGCAACGCTTGAAGACTATCACACCTGTTGTCGATTGGTTCAAACATCAGATCAGCTGGATATGAACGGCATGCTGATGGTCCAGCCAACGGACCTCCCCGCACAAATAGCGCATCTGGACATGCTTTATGCCAGTATGGTGTTATGTGACAAAGCGCACGTGGGAACCGCAATGTCCAGACAGGCCACTATAGATTGCCTTGAAATGGCCGCAATTGAGTGGGAAGGTAGGGAGAATCTGAAGCGCCAACCGGTGATGGCAACTATAGTGCATGCAATGTCACCCCTTAAATATTCGACTGATGAGGCGGAGGCTATCATCGATATGGCGCGTTTGGGACAACCGCTGGTGATAACGAATATGGTAATGGCGGGCACCAGCGGTCCGGTATCTTTGCCAAGTCTGCTAGCATTAGCCAATGCCGAAATCCTTGCAGGATTGGTGTTGGCACAACTGGTATCTCCAGGATCCCCAGTGGTCTATGGATCTGTATCTGCTCCGGCCGACATGCGAACAATTATTTCGGCGGTCGGAGCACCGGAAGCCGTTGCTCTGGCGTCGGCCATAATTCAATTGGCCAGATTTTACAAATTACCCTGTCGCACCGGTGGAATGCTGACTAACGCTCACTGTTTGGATGCCCAGGCTGCGGCTGAAGGCACACTTATGATGACTACGGCGGTACGCAACGGCGCGAACTTCATTTTCCAGGCCTGTGGACAGTTAGGCTCTTATGTCTCGATGAGTTTTGAAAAATGGCTTTTCGATGAGGAAGTTTGTCGCACCCTTCGAAGAACACTTACCGCCATGGATATTACGGTCGAATCCATTGACGTTGATACAATTAAAAGTGTTGGCAGCGACGGTAATTATCTGACCCATGAAACGACATTTAAACATTGTCGGAATTTATATCAACCGAAACTATTCACTCGTGATGATTATCAAAAATGGCGCGAAAAAGGAGCAAAGAACGTTTCCGAAGTCGCGGCGGAGATGCTGGCCGAACGCCTTGAAGAATATAATAAACCACCAATTGATGAAGGATTGGAACAGGCCTTAAGCGAATTTATTACAAAAAGAAAGAAACTTCTTTTATCTTGAGTGAGTAAAGGTACTATGAATCCGATTCCCATTTTTTCGGATCCCGGATTTGAAAATGATCTCTAAAATCGGATAAATTTCATGTATCGGTCCTATATCTGAAATAATTTCAGAAAATTTGATATTTGGTCATCTCTCAATATAGAACAAATTTTTGTGAATTAATGATATTGGCAGGAACTCTGAATCTAAAGTAGTTTAGTAGGAATTTATTGACATTTGAATATCTTTTAATTTATATATTAAAGAGGTTTAATTTACAAAGTTTAATACGACATCTAAAGTTCGTCTGCATTATAAATTCTCTCTCCTGCTAAAATTCGTTTACTGACCTACATCTCCACCTCTAATTGGTTTTCCGCTTTTGTAATTATTCGTTCCACCTTTACGTTAACCAATAACATGGAGGTTAAAGATGAAACAAATGATAGCCTATTGCGGGTTAGCTTGTCATGAGTGTGATGCCTTCCTGGCAACACAAAATGATGATGATAAGAAGAGAATAAAAGTGGCCAAGCAATGGTCAAAGCAACACAATACTATATTTGAGCGCCAGGATATCAACTGTGATGGCTGCAAGTCTCAAACCGATCAGCTTTTTAAATACTGCCGGACTTGTGAAGTCAGGCAGTGCGCCATGGAAAAAGATATAGAAAATTGTGGCTATTGCGACGAATACCCTTGCGAGAAACTTAATCCAATTTTTAAGATAGCACCCGGAGTAAAAGAGAGTCTGGATGCTTTAAAAAGAATCTGACTCGCCCCTCTAAAATTTCAGCAACTTCCTGTTCCCGAATTGGCACTGTGAAGGAAAGGGGTGAAGGGTAGCCATTTCACCAGAAAAAATAATTTAATAAACCCTGAACCTTTTGAAATCCGGACCTGGCTATATTCCAGTTTGAATATGAAATCAGTCAATGGATGAATAGACTTTATCAACGATACCTGATCTAAAAATTTCGCTGGCAGCTTTCAATCGCTCCCGATATCCTTCGTCTGCATCTAGTACCTGGCCGGCCAGCTCGAGTGCGGCCAGGTTTTCAAAATCGACCATCCAGCACATTACGCCCCAGTCGCCTAACATTTCCACAAATATTTTTACATCAGCACCGCCTTCAAATTTTGTTTGTGTGTATTCCCGGGTTTCCATAGCCCATTGGACTGCTTCCTGGAGCTTTCCTCCAGCAATTGGTGCTTTGCGCATCCATCTAATCATTTTTACCCCCTTTCTTGGATGATAGCCAGGCCCTTATAATTTAAAACGCCCTTAGCGGGACTAACACGAACATAAGTTGAGTGCACCTTGTATAATTGTTCTTGTGATAGATTAAAAAAGAAGCGTCGATTTCAGCGAGAAAGGCAGATAAGAGCTTGAAATGTCGTTTGTCGTGCGAATAAATAGAAGAGAAAGAAATGAAAAAAAGACTAAATTCCGGATTGAGATTCAACCATGATTGATCATACGTTTATTGATGTCTTGATATTTTAAGCGCTTCCGATTGTCAAGAAAAACCAATTTGAAAACCCAATATTTATCTGGGCAAAGCCAGCCCTCTAATTTTTGCCCAATACCTAATCCCCGATAACGAATATCCAATCCCCAATACCTAATCCCTAATGCTATACATTTCGCGCCAATCCCACGGGGAAAAATATTGATCCCGGAGCTCCCATATGCCCTTTACAGCTGCTTTTGCTTTATTTTCAGCGTCACGGTAGGCGGTAATTTCAAGATCCTTGGCAGGCATGCCTCTGTGAACCTCTGCCAATCCGGCCTTAATCATTTCAATATTGATGTTTTTCTGATCTGTGAAAATTTCCCCCAGTAGTTTTTCGGACCCATCCTTGCCGAAAAATTTAATATGAACCACTTTGTTAAGAATCAGACTGGAAAGATATTCTTTGGATTTAATGCAGAAGGGTTGTCCGGGGAGGTGTTTTCTGTGTGATAGTTCAGGGGCATCGATTCCAACCAGGTGGATTATGATTTCTTTTTCATTTTCGATAACTTGAATAGTGTCACCATCATATACACGGGATACTTTGAATTGGCCGGCGAATGCTAAAAGAGGAAGAAATAAAAAAAAGGTTAAAACTGCAAAAGAGAAAAACAAGTTTGAGATATGGGACGCGTCTTTCAAATTCTTACCTTGCTAGGAGAATAAAATGAAACCAAATATTTTTAAAATATGGTAAAGTTTACACGAACAACCTTATGAGCTGCCTTGGTTCCTCCTCACCGACAGGCTCTTTTTATGATCAGAACCTGAGATATAAATAACTATGACCGTTACGGCCCCAAAAACCATTCGAGCACATTATCGGTAAGGGGTTGCGGCACCGATTGCCACATGTTGGTATCCCCGCAGAACACAATACTGCCGTTGCCTGCATCCATGAGACCCAGGACATCGGGACCGGAAGGCTCTCCGGCATCCTGAGCGTTGTTGTCATTCAAATCAAGAAATGAAAGGTCCGATAATCGCCCGATGATCTGCGCGCCAGGAGGGTAGGCCGTCAGAGCACTGCCGACATTGTAGTAAATCTCACCAACACCCTGTGTGATCGGGTGTGTGACATAATTACTCAGTTTGTTTTCTCCACGGGTTTTTCCTTCAAATTGCAGGCCAAAACTGCTTGCAAGGGCATCGCCTGCTCTATGGTCTGCTAACAATAAAAGTCTTCCTCCGTTTTGAACATAGCTGGTATAGGCATTGATTTCTGCGCTGCTGTAACTTCCAGAACCGACGGCCCGTATAACCAGTGCGTAATTCTCCAGGAGCGCCGATGTGATCTCATAAGGTCTGGGCAGCACATCAACTTTATGCCCCAGCGAACGCAGATAATCGGCGAATGCCTTTCCCTGGTGGGCCAGAGTTGGTTCAAAAGTATCCGCTTGTGGGAACCACCAGACACCGCCGTCCCGCGATGCATCGATGAGGATCTTGAAGCCTTTAAGAAAATCACCCGCAAGAGAGTAGGGCTGTGGTTCTTCCAGCAGTCCGCTTGAAGCAGGCGCCACAGATACGCGCACGACCCAATTACCGGGCGCGGGTGCTTTTACCGTGATCTGCTCTACGTTGTTTAAATGGTCCTCACCGCTATGCGCTGCAGTGATATCAGCAGGTGTGATGGGATCAGGATCTCCGATCGCCGCGGCTGGCGTCAAGGGGTCCAGCACCCAGGGTAAGAAAATGGATCCATCCTCTGAAATCAAGCGCAGCTCAAGATCGTTGATCAGGCGGGGATCTGTCTTTTCCCCGTAGGTGTCTTGATCGGGCTCGTCGTCCCAGACAAGCGTGAATTGAATGCGGTGCGTTCCGGGAGATACCCAAGCTTCATAATCTTGAACATCGCTCGCAGTTGAGATAATCCCTTGCCGCAGGTTTTTCTTTTTCACTAGCTGAACTGCAGCTTGAGCATCGACTAAACCAAATCCGGTAGCATAATCAGGCCCCTCGTGATAAAGAACTGGACCTCCAGTGTCCGGATTGTCCCAGTCCAGGTTGTCCTGTGTTTCGTGCACAAGATCTTTTGCTGTTTGGATGAGAATTGCCTTGAGGGCTGACGGAAGCGGCGGGGATTGATCGATGTCTAATCCATAAGTAATGGCATACTGCTGCAGTATCAAGGCTATTACGCCTGCGACGGCCGGCGCAGACATAGAGGTTCCACTTTCACCCCAGCTATAGCAGTTGTCGCCAAACCTTGTGGTACGGATATGATCCCCGGGAGCCATCAGCTCCGGTTTAATCCGCCCGTCCCAGGTGGGCCCCAGGGAACTCAAATCGCTAAGGTGATCCGTATAGTTAGCTATACCAGCCATGGTTGCCCCGACACTAATGACATTCTTGGCAGAGGCCTCCACGGAAAAATAGCCTTCCACCAGGCTTGAGCCGTATTGAGGCCACAAGCCGTTATTGCCTGCGGCCCAGACCATAGGGCGGGGAGGTATGGGAACTCCTCCGTAATCGGCATCTCCGCGAACAATTGCGTCCATATCTCTGGCGCTGACTGAATAAACGCCACTTGTGCTGAGAAGGTAAGAATGATTGCTCACATCCATACCGTAGGTGTTGATCGCTTCCGCAAATTGAGGTTTGGTGGGAACTGTGTTTTGCCAGGGGCGCCTCACATAAAACTCGACCTCCGGAGCCATTCCGCGGAAAAGGTAAGGTGCGGACACACAGGCATCACTGCGGTAACCGCTGGCGCCCACAACACCCGAAACCAATGTTCCATGAATACCGGCTATTGGGTTTGCCTGGAGGAACCGCGTTCCAGTTACGGTACCGGCTGCATCGTGCAGCTTGAAATCGTCATGGTTGGAGTCAACTCCATCATCCCAGATCCCAACCTGAATTCCTACACCCGACAGACCCTGGTAGACGGGCTGGCCGCTTCCCAGATCCAAATCCTGAACCTCTTCCGTGTGCGTCGCTTGACGGGTAAAGTTGTTTAGCGGTCGGAAGGGAAAAGGGCCCTGCTCAATCCATTTGACCTGATCATGGTCTGCTAACTTTTGGATGATATCTTTAGAAGCGACGATATACCATCCGTTGTTTACGCCCCGAGGTTCGAACACCTTGGTATATTTTTTAAGGATGCCCACGGCCTCTTTTTGAGGAACGTCTTTAAAAAAATCCACTGAAAGCCTAACCCGGCGGTCCTTGGTATAGATCCCTTTGTGGAAACGTCCTTGCTTGATATCTGGAGCGATTTTATCTTCGGGTAAAATTTGACCGATCCAGCCTACCAGGGATCGCACCATTTCATCCTCTGATGAAAATTCCTTTGAAATTGAGGCCACCCACAACTGCTCTTTAACATGGAACAGTAGCCGTATTCCCTTATTTTCCAGGATACGCTTGGTGCGAATAGCGGGGCGCTGGCGAAGCTGAACAAAGGCATGGAGTCGCGGTAGCGATGTAGCCTGTAGCCTGGAATAAAAATCCGGGCTGATCTCCTCGCGGTCGATGATGATCTTCCTGGATTTAAGTTGAAAAGCGTTTTTGCGGTCGCTGGCGTTAACATTGCTTTGGCCTGCACATGCCAGCACTATGATGCTGAGTATGAGAGCGGCACTTCGAAAAACCTGGTTTTTTGTGACTTGCATGATGGTCTTTTCCTTTGAAAGAATATTTGATGTTTTTGAAAAGTTTAATAAGAGTAAAATTTTTTAGATGGGTAAAGTACTTACGATTAAAATGTCAAATTTCTTTGATTCAAAGAAATATAAATAAAAAAGATTTGAAAATACGGAAAATGCTACAGGAAGAATAACATCAGATAGCGCTGGAATATAATTGCTTATAGTGAATCCAATATATGTCTAACGAGAACGAGGTTGTCAATAAAAATCTGGTTTACTATAGTGAATGCTGCTAGAAGTTTTTAAATGCAATTTAAAATGTGACCTTTAATTAAAAAGATTAAACGATAACTAAAAAAATGAATCAACGTTTTAAACATTTGTTATGTGAAGCATCAAATATTTTTCCAATTTTTCCTTTGAACGTGAACCAATTTAACTAGCTTCAATTCATAGTCTCCAGATAACCGCCCCCATCTTTTAAAGCATTCTCAATTTCTTCAATACGTATTAAAGCGGGATGATACCATACGGTGTTGGCTTCTTTGGAACCAATAAAGTGGCTGTAAACGCGGTCGACCCCTTTGAGCCCATCCAGGACTTCTTCACTAACATCAAATCAGGCTACCTGGAAGACAGCCTTGGATAACTTTTGGTTTTCAGCTTTCGATTGTAGGTATGTGTTAACTGTGAGTATGAAGGTGAACCCGAGGAGTAGCGATAACGCCAGCGCCGCCTTATGTATACTTTTCATTTTTTTATTTCCCAATAGCTGCACTTAACAACCGATATTAGCGAATACAGGGATATACACAACTAATAAGTCAATCATCCCGTATTCACCGGCAAGTCGCTTCGAAGTTTCTTGACCGCCAAAGTTTTAAGGGAGGCGGTTAGTGAAAGTGGAAGCTTATCAGCGCGTAGCCGGGTCTGCGCCTGCCCCGCCTGCCCAATTAAATGCGGAGCCTATTTAATCGGGGTTAAACATCTCACCAGAGATTAGCGCAGCGAGTTTAACTGAGGTAATCCGTGTCCAGATTACGTTTGTGTAGGTCCTGCCGCGGCATAGCCCAAAGGGCGACGCCGGGTCTGTGGCTAATTAAAATTCCGCATTTCACATTCCACAAGCAAAAAAGCAGAACCTTCAGGAGATTGTCACTAAAGGGCTCAGCTATCTTTTAAATTCGATGATGATCTGTTGTGTCGCTGCGTCTCTGACTTTCCCGCCCAGTTTCACTGTTACCGGCAGTAGTTTGAAGTTCACACCACCGCTGCCCTCTGTTTTGACGACAAATCGAATGGTTGCTGTCAGCTTGGAAAGGCGCAAAGGGGGTTTTCTTTGTGAAGCCTTGTGAGCACTTTTCGCTGCCTCGATAATTGCAGTTGCCAGACTGTCTTCTATTGATCGTACCAGTGCAGCATCTGAGGGTTTCGGGGGTTTGAGTTCAAGTTTGATTTCTTGCACCGTTTCGTTGGTCACCGTGGCCCCCAGCTGCACGATGTACAATGAAACCTTACCATCCGCTTTTGTAACCAGGGTGCTGTTTAATTTCAGAGTAATTTTGTTTAACGGCGGCAGTTGATCCTTTTCAATGGAGTTATTCACCCGGATGAGTGTCTTCTGAACCTCGGTCAAAAGTTCATCCAGGACCACATTGTCTTCAGCCATCCCGATAGAATGCGTGAAAACAAGAACGGCAATAACCAGGACAGATAGAGAGCATTTGCGAATTTTGAGGTCCATTATCCTAATCCCCTTTGATTATATTTTTTGATTGTATCATTGTTGGCATGATTGCCATAAAAGATCAAATTTATCAATTTTTCCAGCTGAATCTGAAAACAAAGGGGACATCCGTCACATACTGACATTTGATATGGTTTTTGTTGATCAATTTTCAGGCTCCGCAAAGCCCGCAAAGATGCTCCCCGCGCATTTCATCACATCATTGTTCACGTAAAAAAAGTTGAGATCATATCCAATATAAAAGGGTTTGATTGGTAGAATCGTAGAAACTTATAATTTTATGGGCGTCCCCCTCCCTCCGCTCACTCCCATTTTTGCTCTTTATTATTTTTCAATGTTTGCTAAACTGTGTACATTCTTCAAACCTTAATACTTGGCGGGGTGATTAACCATGGAAATAGCAATCGTCGGTGCCGGCGTATTGGGATCCATCTTCGGTGCTCTTTTTTTGGAAAAAGGGTTCAAGGTGACGCTGATTGAGGTGTTGGAAGAGCGTGTTCGTCTTATCGCTAAAGAAGGATTGTGGCTGCAGTGGCCTGATGGCGAGCGTACCCATTCGAGGATTGACATTACTTCGAACGTCGACGCGGTTGGTGATAAAGACGTCGTCATGATAGCCGTTAAAGGGTACCATACCCGGCCGGCCATCGAGGGCGCCATGCCCATGATTGGGGATGATACGATCGTCCTTTCGGTTCAAAACGGGCTTGGGAATTTAGAGGCCATTGCCGAGGCCGTCGGATCGGAACGGGTGGTGGGGGGCATCACGGCTCATTCGGGGATGCCGGTGAGCATGAATGAAGTTCGCTACGTAGGGGGCCTTGGCCCCTTACTGGTGATCGGTCCATATGACGGTGTATCCCGTCCGGGATTTGAAAACATGATTGAACAGTTCCAGTCGGTTGGCCTGGACGTGCATGCCACAGGTGACATCAACAGTGTTATCTGGAAAAAGCTTATCGCCAATGTTTCGACGAATGTGGTGGCTGCCCTGACCGGTCTGACCGGTGGGGTCGCCGTAAAACACGAGCCGTCGGTCAAGATCATCGAAGGCCTCTCAAACGAGCTGGGCCAGGTGGCGCGCGCTAAAGGCATCGATATCCCCGAGCTTGACGATCCCCTCGATTTTTCCTTAAAGGCCTTTGCCTCCACCAAAGATAACCGTGTCTCCATGCTCCAGGACGTCGAAGCAGGGCGCCCCACCGAGATTGGCAATTTAAATGAAGTGATCGTATCAGAAGGCCGCCGCTACAACATCCCGACACCCTATAATGAGGCAGTTTCCTGGCTGACGCGCGGTGTGGAAGAGCGCAACCGCCAAAAACGGCATGTGGCTGAATCCAGCAATGAATCAGAAGCGGTTCGAAATGCCATTAAAAAAGAGGATCTGGAAGCATTGCGCCAGGCGCTGGAAGCGTCCCCGCTGGCGCGCGCCCTTTCAATCCAGTTTACAGAATTCGAAGCCGGCCGTGCCACAGCCCGTTTGCCGGGCACCACGCAATTGCCGAACTTTTTAGGCTATACCCATACGGGCGCCCTGTTTACGCTGGCTGAGCAAACCATGGCGGCTGTCGCCAACTCCCTGGGGCATGTGGGCTTGCCGTTGAATTGTGATGTTCAGTTTCTAAATGCAGCCGACCCTGCCAAGGATGTAATCGCTTCTGCGCGGGTCATTGATACCCAGGGGCGGATTGCCCGCGTGCAGGTGGAGCTGACCCAGGATAGTCAAACAGTAGCGAAAGTATCTGAGATGGTCTTTTTACGAAAAAAATAAACCGGTGGTTTTGCAAAAGCGGACAGAAAGCGCAGATGCACCCATTCCGTAAAATTCCATTTTACCCCCAAAATGGTGCTTCCGAATCCACGAAACTGCCTAACCCAAAACGCAACAAATCAACCCCGTCCCTAGCACTCCCACAGAACAATTATTCAGCACCAAAAAAAGCAGCGATTAAACTGTGCAGGTATTCTTGAAGATCACGGAAGGAATAGTGCCGACTGGCAATATTGTAATTTAAATTTACTATTTTTCTTTTTTTCTCAGGCGATTCAAGAATACCCTTCACCTGCTCAACGATCTCAGGTGTAATGAATCGATTCATAACTACAAAATTAAATCCTTTAGGCTCTATATCTCGAATAAATGTTGCATATCGATTGATCAGGATGGGCTTTTTAAAATAGATGGCTTCAAGCAGCCCATTTCCGAATCCTTCCTGAAGACTGGGGTAGGTAATAAAGTCTGCGCAGGGGTAAATGTCCCAGAGCGAATAGCCGCTATGGTTGTTAGCAGTTATACTCAAGGGATCGCTGATTCGGGCTTTATACAGCCGAAGGTCTACACCGTTTTTCCGGGCATCGTTCTTTATTGATTCTTCATATGTAAGTCCTTCATCGCCGCCCTCATGCGAAATCACTAGCTTATAGCGGGAATCGTTTAGCTCTTTGACCAGTTCAATAGCATACTCGATCCCTTTTCTGTCGATAATTCGCGTTGGATTTAAAACCATAATGTCATCATCATCCAGGCCAATTTCGGCACGCCACTTTCTCGCCTGTTCTTCATTAATCGTCGGTGGATTTTCAAAGTCGAGGACATTTGGAATAATCGTTGAGGAAACCCCCGTGCGAAGCGCAAGTTCTTCATGTGCCGCAGAATTAATAACAATATGTTTTATATTGGGCAAATTGGGGGGAAATGCCATGCGAATGTAGTCCCAGCAAGAATTGATCAAAAAGCGGGTTCGTTCCCACCAAAAATCGTGGTGATGGGCAATGGTAGGGGTGCGCATCTCTGAAATTGCTTCTGTTAGAGCCAGCCCTAACGGGATATGCATTGGAATTGATAGCGCATTTTCGACGATTAAAAGATCAATATCAAATTTTCGCACGTATTCATAAATTCCTCTTTTGAGAACCTTTCTCAAGGCATGGATCTCATCGGTAACAGAAATATCGCGTACTTTTCTTCCGATAACGTTTTCGTTTACCCATTGATTTTCATCATCCTGAAAATGCGCTTCTGGAACCAGAAAACAATTTGTTGGGGGCCGATCGAGCTCCCCTGCAAACCAGTAACAGGCATGCCCGATACTTTCCAGCACCTTAGCCCATTTGCTGGCTTCAAGAGAAACGCCATCGATACCTGCAAACCGCGTTGATATAAACCCTATATTTTTCCCAATAGCACTGCGTTTTGATACGATCACCATTTTTTAACTGCCGGTATCTCGATGTTATGAGAAGTTGTGATTGAGCTCAGTAGTGCCAAACAAAAAAGCTCGCGCTTTGTCTTAGGTGTTTAAAAAAAAGCCCCATCTCTCCTTAAGAGAAACGGGGTTTTCATCTTTACGCCATAGCCACCTCATCAGTCGGGTTAGCGCGTTATCCACTAAAAAACAAAATATCAATAAATTTCTAGTAATGTCAAGGGGTTTTGGGAAGAGGGGATTAAGCAAAAAGGTGTCAGACAGCAAGGATTTTACGAATTTTATCCAGTCTGCTGCGGGCCCAGTTGGAGTCTGGCAACTAAAATGTAAACAGGAACTGGAAACCTTGGATCTCTGGAATAAGAGCAGCTCTGCAATTAAAACAGGATAACTCTTTGGTGTATCTCTTAATGTAATCTCAAAATGACAGATGCCTTTTGTACCATCTTTTTTTACTGTCTCAAAGCCTTTCCTATATTCAGCTTATCAATACTTTTGAGCCACCGAAAAATTCTTGATATTCATTTTATATTTGCAATCATGAGGGCATAGAGGGCTCCGACCATCTGTATTTAATCGAACTTTACCTTCACCCTGATCCCATCCCCCTAAAAGCCAGGCTTACCTCTGATATCCATTTGATATCTGTAAATTCGTCAAAATGCATGTACTCTCAATATACTAAGATTTGACTCGATAATAAAAGATCGATAAAATATTTTATGAGCCATAATGAAAACCGATTACATGAGAACAATAAATGACTGAAACCTTGAAGGGCAAAAAGATTTTAATTGTCGATGATGAACCCGACGTTTTAGAAGCTCTCGGTGAGCTATTGGATATGTGCGAGATTGATTGTGCTCAAAATTTTGAGACGGCCGTAAAAATGCTTAATGAAAATTCTTACGATGCGGCAATTTTGGATATTATGGGGGTAAAAGGATATGATCTTCTTGAATTGGCCACGGAAAGAGATTTGCCTGCATTGATGCTAACCGCTCATGCGTTGAGTCCGGAGCATTTAGTGAAATCCCTAAAGAGGGGAGCCTTCTCATACATTCCAAAAATTGAAATGTTTGATATAGCCACTTATTTAGATGACGCAATTCAGAAAAAATTGGTAGATGATCGAATGTACCAGAGATGGTTTAGACAATTACGCCCAGTTTTTGATAAAGAGTTTGGTCCTGATTGGCTAATCAAATATAAAAAGGCCCTAAAAGATATCGATTGTAATCGATTTTCAAAGTGAAGCGCGGATCTTCGTGCATTTCCCAATATCGTTTTTGTAATTTCTGTGTAACCTGGCCGGGTGCGCCTGAGCCTATTGCCTGCCCATCGATATCTCGTGCAATCAGGCGAGATCCCTTTTCAGTAACAATCACCTGACTGCCGAATCGCCGGTACATCTGCGCAAATTCGAGACCAATATAGCTTCCGCCGATGATGATCAGATGTTCCGGCAGATAATCTACATGCATCATGCTGGAATTGGTTAAATAATCGATCTGATCCAGTCTCGGCATGGGTGGCACAAATGCCCGACCACCGACATTGATAAATATCTTGTCCGCTTCCAGAACTCCATTTTTCGAGCCTTGCCTTCGCAAATCTTGATTATCAACCGCTATTTATGTATCATGGCCTACGATACCGAAAACGGATATCTCTTTTTCAAACAACTCTCCAGAGCAATCGGCAATCGAATGGTTACCCTGTATGCCAGATTGCCATAATATACCCCCCTCTTGGTGCAGAATGGGAATCGCTGTTCATTGGCGATGGGTTGCCTTTTAGTTTCAACAGCATGGTGGAACACCCATCGCGCTGACGACCAGAAGAAAGGATTATCAAAATGGAATCCGCTGAAATTGAGCAGATTCTGGCAAGCTGTGAGTTGTTCAAGGGCCTGGGCCCGAGCGAAATCAGAAATATTGCCAAAATCTGCCAGGTAAACACCTATGATAAGGGCGCGCTGATCTACCAGCAGGGTGATTTTGGAGAGAATATCTACATCATCGCCAATGGCCAGGTGGTGTTGGAAAAGACTGTCGACATGGTTTCCCGTGAAGGCCGGGTGGTCATCGCCACCCTAAGCAGGGGAAGGGTATTTGGGTGCTGGTCCACCCTGCTGGATGAAGCCCATCTTATGATGCTGAGAACCTTTTGCCAGACGCCTGCAACCATTTTGGTGCTGAACGGTGCTGAATTGAGGAAACACATGGTCAGCGATGCTCGCTTTGGCTTTAATGTGATGGAAAGATTATGCTTCCTGTTGCGTGAACGCATTCAGTCCGCCTATGGCGCTATGGAAAAGATGTGATTTACCGTTCAGGAAAGCGGGGAAATCAACCGCCTTATCATAAAACTTTCGGATATGGAGTTGAATCAGACCCGACGGCAGGTTTTGGTCAAGGAGTCGTGAATGGATATAGAACTCAGCGCGGAGGAAATATCACTTCTGGAACAGATCAAAGCGGATCTCATTGAAATCGGAGACGATCGCAGCAAGCTGATTCCTATCCTTCAATTGGTTCAACAAAAGTTTGCCTACCTTCCCGGTGAGGCCATCCATCTGGTGGCCGACCATTTGGATATATCCTCTTCGGAAGTTTACGGGGTAGCCACCTTTTATAATCAATTCCGTTTTAACCCGCCCGGCAAAAACCCGGTTAAAATCTGTTTAGGAACGGCCTGTCATGTAAAAGGCGGGGATATCATTCTCGAAAATTTTGAGCGCAAACTGGAGATCAAAGAAGGTGAGACCACGCCGGACAGAGAATTCAGTGTGGATCGTGTGGCCTGCGTCGGGTGCTGCGCCCTGGCTCCGGTAGTCGTTCTAGGGGAGACTGTGCACGGTCATATGCAACCCAGCAAAGTGGAAGGATTGGTGCTGAGAACCCGGATTGAGAAAGAGATGCAGGAAAGAGAAAAACAAAAAAATGAGTCCACCGAATAACACGGCGATCCGCTCCGGATTTGCCGAAATCCGGCGGGAAGCAAAGGCCAGACGCAAGGCATTCGATGAAGCAGCAGTACCGAAAATTCATATCGGTATGGCGACTTGCGGGATTGCTTCCGGGGCCCTGGAAACCAAAGATGCCTTCGAGCAGGCGCTTACCCAGCAAGGATTGGAGGCCCGGATCCATACCGTGGGGTGTATCGGCCATTGTTACGCAGAGCCTTGGGTCATCATCGATCATCCCCAATCCGGTTTACCCCCCGTATTCTATGCCGACGTGAGTCCGGGCAAGGCCCGGATGCTCACCAATTTTTTTCTGGCCGAAGGCGACCCCTGTTTCGAACATGTTCTGGGTGCCACTGAAGAAAACGATATGATTCCATGGGTGATGCAATTTTCGCGGTTCAACCAGGAAAAACGGGTCATAATGAAAAAATGCGGTCGCATCGATCCGGAAGACATTTACGATTATATCGCTGAAGATGGCTATACCACCCTGGTTGACATGCTCCAGCGATCTCCCGGCGACGTTATTCAGCAAATCAAGGCTGCCGGTCTGAGGGGGCGGGGCGGTGCCGGTTTTCCGACGGGAGTCAAGTGGGAACTGGCGGCTGACATGAGCCGGGATGCCAAACTGGTTATCTGCAACGCCGATGAAGGGGATCCGGGCGCGTACATGGATCGCACAATTTTGGAAAGCAATCCGCACCAGGTTTTGGAAGGCCTCATTGCCTGTGCCTATGCCGTTGGCGCCCATAAGGCGATCGTTTACATCCGGTCAGAATATCCCCTGGCAATCAGAACCGTCACCGATGCCATCCACCAGGCGCAGTCCCTCGGTCTGGTCGGCCAAAACATCCTGGGCAGTTCCTTTGATCTTGAAATCGAAGTCTTCCAGGGATCCGGCGCTTTTGTCTGCGGGGAGGAAACAGCCCTGATCAGCTCTATCGAAGGTTTGCGCGGCATGCCGATTCAGAGACCGCCATATCCGGTTGAAAGAGGTCTGTGGGGAAATCCCACGGTGATCAACAATGTCAAGACCCTGGCCTCGGTGCCCCCCGTTTTGGAAAAAGGTGCCGACTGGTTCAGACAGATCGGCACAGAGAAAAGCCCGGGCACGGCCATATTCTCCGTCGTCGGCGATGTGACCCACCCGGGCCTGATCGAAATTCCCATGGGGGTGACCCTGCGGACCCTCATATTCGACATTTGCGGCGGCATTCCACAGCAAAAGAAATTTAAGGCGGTCCAGATCGGTGGACCCTCCGGTGGCTGTCTGCCTGAGTCGTTTTTGGATACACCCATTGACTTTGACGCGCTGACCGAAGCCGGCGCCATGATGGGATCCGGGGGTATGGTGGTCATGAATGAAGATACTTGTGCGGCGGACATATCGCGCTATTTTCT
>JASFIV010000029.1:0-26760 GCA_050122475.1 Desulfobacterales bacterium
GATGGAGGGCATCACCCTGATTATGATCGAACATCGCCTCAGGGAGCTGTTTCAGGTGGCCAATCGGATCATGGTGCTCAATTTCGGTGAAAAGCTCATCGAAGGCACGGCCGAAGAAGTCATGGGCGACGAAAAAGTCAAGGAGGCCTATTTCGGATCCGAGGAGGTTGAGGAGGTAATGGCGCATGCTTGAGGCAAATCGGCTGATGGTGTTTTACGAAAACATGTTGGCCCTCAATAACGTCAGCATCAGGTGTGAAGCCAATCAAATTGTCGGCGTCTTTGGCGCTAACAGCGCCGGCAAGTCCACCCTAATGTACACCCTGTCGGGTATCATGGAAGATATCCGCAAAAAAGAAGAAATGGCCGGTGGCGAGCGCATCAGCGTTCTGGGCGATATTAACTATCTGGGCGAAGATATTACGGGCCTGAAGCCCAGTAAACGAGCGAAAAAAGGAATTGTGCTCTGCCCAGAAAGACGCCGAATCTTCAAAGAGTGCAGCGTTCTGGATAATTTACGGATCGGGGGCTATCTGGCAACACCGGCCCAGGCCAAAAAAACGCTGGCGTATGTGTTTAAAGTTTTTCCGGCGCTCGAAAAATTACAAAAACGAATCGGTGGGTTTTTGAGCGGCGGTGAACAGCAAATGCTGGCCATCGGCCGAGCGCTGATGGCGCAGCCGAAACTGCTGCTGCTCGACGAACCGCTGTTGGGGCTGAGTCCCTTAATTCAGGCAGTCCTGGTGCGGGCCACCAAAGAAATTCGCGATGAAATGGGCATTTCCATTATTGTGACCGAGCAGTATGCGCGACCCGTTTTGCCGATCGTCGATTATGCCTTTATTCTGGAAAACGGAGCGGCGGTTTTGGAAGGCACCCGCGAGGAGCTGATGAACAATCCGGATGTTCGCTCCGCCTACTTTGGTATATAGAGAATCAACTGAAAAAATCATGGCCGGTCATGTCAATTTCTGAACAGCGATATGAATCATAAGGTGCCGGTGCCCCGATATTTGGGACTTACTCAACGCGGGTGAAAAACCCCATTAATGAGATGCCAATCATCCCAAATATCGGGCCACGTCATCTCCTGAGGCTAAAACCCGTGCATATCGCCGTTCACAAAATAAAATGACCGCCCGACCGCAAGGGTCCTGCCCCCGCAGGGAGTGTGTAACGGAATGAGCCAAGCAAATGCAAATTTGGAGAAAGAGTTAACCTTTACGCGTTTCGATCAGATGAGCGAGCGTTATCCGGATAACACCGCCGTTGTTTATCTGGGACAGCACTTTTCATTTTCCATAATAAGGGAACTCAGTGAACGCTTTGCCGGTGCGCTGCAGGATTTAGGCGTTAAAAAAGGCGATCGGGTAATGATCTACATTCCCAATTGCATTCAATGGGTCATTGCCTTTCTGGGAATCCAGAAAATGGGGGCTGTGCTTGTGCCGGTGTCGCCCATTTATACATCCCATGAACTCAATTATATGATCAAGGACTCCGGTGCTGAAACCATCATCTGCCAGGATACCAACTTTTGCTATGCCAGTGATGTGTTTGCCGAATCCGGACTCAAACGTATCATTGTCACCAACCTGGTTGATCTTCTGCCTTTTTGGAAGCGTTATCTGGGCTTCCTTTTTGATAAAATTCCCAACGGCAAAGTCGAACGGGCCGAGGGTGTATACGAATTCAAAAAATTGCTCAATCACGCTCCAATGTCATCTGCGGTTGAGATCGATCCCTGGAAAGATTTGGCATACATTTTATATACCGGCGGTACGACCGGCTTTCCCAAGGGTGTTCCCGGCAATCACATCGGCATGGTATCCTATGTCAACGATGTCACCGATGATGTGGCTGCAGGACACCTCAAAGAGGGCGCGGATGTTTATATTGCGATTAACCCGCTTTTTCACATCATGGCTCTGGGGCTGTTTATAGCGGTAGGGCTTAACAAAGGCAATACCGCCGTCCTGATGCCGGTACCCCAGGTCGATGCCATCCTTGAAACCATCCAGCGCAATCGGGTGCGTTGGTTTCTGGGTGTTCCGGCCCTGTACCGCATGATCCTTGAAAACGATCGTCTGGACAAATATGATCTTAGCTCTTTGCGCTATTGTTATTGTGGCGGCGATGTGTTGCCGATTGAAGTGTTTAACCGCTGGCAAGAGCACTTGGGCATACCCATTTACCAGGTTTATGGCTCCACCGAGGCCGGGCATGTGACCTATAGCCGCATTAATGAAGACCCCAAGCCCACGACGCTGGGGCTTCCTTTAACAAGCAGGGAATGCATTGTGGTTGATCCCGAAACGCTGGAGCCGGTTGCCACCGGTGAAATCGGTGAGCTACTGGTCACATCACCCTATACCCTGAAGGAATACTGGAACAAACCGGAAGAAACCCAGCAAGCCTATATCGACCTCAACGGCAAAACGTATTACCGCATGGGCGACTATGTCCGCCAGGATGAAGACGGCGAAATCATTTATGTGGAGCGCTCGGCCGACATCATCAAGCACAAGGCCTTCAGGATATCGGCCTCGGAGGTGGAAGCCGTGCTGCAGGATCATCCGACCGTCATTGGGGCCTGTGTGGTCGGTGTGCCCGATGATAAAGTCGGTGAGCGAGTCAAAGCCATTGTCGTGTTGAAAGAAGATGCCCGCGGCGTTGGGGGCGCAGAACTGCAGCAATGGTGCCGGGACCGACTGGCGCCGTATAAGGTCCCCGGTTACATCGAATTTCGCGATATGTTGCCCAAATCCAAGGTGGGCAAACTCCTGAGGCGCGAAATCCGGGACGAAGAACGCCGCCGGATTTCCAAGGATTAATACGAGTCCAAAGGCTAACGCTTGCATTTAACCGGACTGCACTCAGAAAGCCCTGTACGCCAAAACAGCCCTATTCAGAAGCAGTAAAACTCTCATGATGAATCTTGGGTTCCGGGCGCGGCGGCGCCTTTACCTCGCCCTTTGGTTTTCCGATCGGAACGATCGCTGCAATTTCAAGCTCTTGCGGGATATTTAAAACCGGTTGCATTTTCTCGGGATCAAACCAGGTAAAAAATAACGATCCCAATCCGTATTCCGCAGCCGCCAGCATCATGTTCTGAACGCAGGTCGAAACAGCCTGTATGGCTCCGTATTTCTGATTAAAAAACTCTCCCAACCCCTTTTTCGTCGGATCAAACACCACAACGATCAAGACGGGGGCTTGTTCTAAAAAATCCATCGCGTATTTGGCTGCAAATCCCGGCCCGCCGCCGTCAAGGACAGCCTGTTTGGCCGCCTCGGATACTTTTCGGATCTGAGCCTTTACTTCGGCATCGGTGACGATAATATGTTGCCAGGGCAGGGAATGCATGGGGCTTGGCGCCCACTGACCGGCTTCCATGATGGCCGCCAGTTGATCCTGCGGGATGGGATCGGATTCAAATGCGCGACAACTTCTTCTGGACTTGACAACTTCCTTAAATTCCATAGTGGTACTCCTCCTTTAAAATTCGGGTTTCAGCTGTTCATTGATTTCTTCCGGAAATGCCATACAGATGCCTTCGTTGTAGAGATTGCGTAAGGCACCGATATCCGGTGTGCCCAGGGCTTGGTTGAAAAAAGTGCGCGGTGAAAACACCAGATGAAAGCGGGCATGGGCATCTCCCCGGGCACCGGGGAAAAAGTTCATGTTAAAATTATAAACGCCCATTCTATCATAGGCGGACATCAGTTTTGTCAGTCCTTGTGCCAGGTTTTCAATGTCATCGTCGGTCAGATCCAGTGTATAGCTGGCGGCATCGACAACCGCAATGACGTCGCCGGCCACACCCAATGGGGCATATACCGTCAGCCAGCTGGTGCGGCCGATTTGGCCCAGAAACCGCTGGCCTTCGGCTATTTCCGTTTTCACCAGATCATCCCAGTAATTGGTTCCCTGCTGCTGGAGATACGTGTTGGCGCAGTTTAGCTCCTCTTGCAACAGATGGGGCGCGTAAGCAGACGCAAATACCTGTAGATGCGGATGAATGAGCGAACTGCCGGATGCGGGCATGTAGTTCCAGTTAATCAGATGGTATACGGATTCCGGGTGTTGGATGTCTTCAACCCTTTGAAAAAATTGGATCGCCAGGCGAAAAGCATCTTTGATATGGCCGGGGGTGATATCCGTCATGGGAATAAAGTGCTGGCCGCTGAAAGTGGCACACGCGCCCAGGCTGTCATAAGGGGCGATGTTGGGAAACAAGACCTTATCGTCCAAAACCATGCGGCCTTCAGGCACGATATCTTCCGGGAAACAGGGGGTGACCTTCATGACCTTGTCCGGGCAAAAGGGGCAGAATTCCTGGGTCCCGGCCACCAGTTGATCGAAATCCGGTTTTTCCCATTTTAACGGCATGAAATGACAGATGCGCGAGGTCCTGCCGGTAAGCGGATCTTTGCGGATCTCGCTCGGGATGGTTTTGCGTTCCATATTATTGTTGGGATCGAGAATAACGGTTTCGCGTTCGATGGCTTCAAACTTCATACCGCCTCCTTGTGTTCAATTGGTTGTAGAGCCAAGTTAGCCAGAAAAGGCTCAGAGATCAATACTTTTCAATATTTCTGGTTACTGGCTGCGGGTCTCTGGCTCCTGGCGGCTGATTTTTGTATCAGCGCGAAGACACTCGCTCTTGGTATAAAAATGCACATTCGAAAAATAACCGAGGACGAGGACGAGTACGATAAAGCACATCATTCGTCCTCGTCGTCGTCCTTGTGCTCGTACTCAAAAGATCAATCCATCGACCACCCGTATCGCGCAACCCTGAACCATTGGGCTCAATAGAACATCTCGGTGTACACCAGAGAATCGGGAAAACGCTCATCGATGATTAGGGTGGCATCGCGAATCATCTCGTGCCGGCCGCAAAGATAAAAATCATAGACACCCGAAGGCCAATGATGTTCGAGATATTCAGTAACCTTGCCTTTGAAGGCATTTTGCGGCAATTGATCGGCCTTCGTCAGACAGGGAATATAGGTTCGGGCGCTCTGCTGAAATTGGTTTGCATAATAAAGATCTTCCAATAGGCGGACACCATGCAGTAGTGTAAAATCGGAGACTCCCGATCGGGCCATCGAGCAGAAGGGTGCGATGCCGGTACCGGTCGCCACAAATACCGCCGGCCGGGAAGAGCGCTTGAATATAAAGTAGCCGTGGGGGCCCATAATTGAAAGGGGGGTGCCAATATTCGCAACGCCGAGAAGAGTGGATAATTTGCCGCCGGCGACACTGCGGATACAAAATATGAGCTCAACTTCTTCGGGCGTTGAAACGATGGAGTAGTCTCTGGTATGTCCGCCCAGACTCAAGCTGACACGCTGCCCCGGCTCAAATTTAAAGCCCGGCGGGCTGCTGGTCATAATCTCAAACGTTTTATCCGAAAGCCATCGTCGTCTCAGCAGAACGGCCGAATGGGTTGCAATATGGTTTTTCAAATTCGAAATGACCTCAGGGTTTCCAGGGTTTATCCGGAACGTCATGAATGCGATTGCAGTGACGCGCCAAAACAAACAAATAATCCGACAGTCGATTTAAGAAGACCAACAGACGTTGATACGGTTGGGTGGCTTTTGATTTCATTGATTGGGCAATGAGCGCTACGGTTTTACGCTCACACCGCCGGCAAACCGTTCGCGCCACATGGGCCCAGGCAGCGGTAATATGGCCGCCCGGCAATATAAAGGCATTCAGCCGCACAAGTTTTTTTTCGTAGCGGTCGATAGCCTTTTCTAAAAAGCGAATTTGATCCGCATTAATTTCCTGCAGAGAGTCAATCGCGCTGGAATCCGGACGGGTAGCCAGCCAGGCCCCTGCTTGAAAAAGGGTGGATTGGATCTGCTGCAACTCGGCAACCAGCTTTTCTTCGGCGGAAAGGTGGGCTGCCAGGGCCCCCAGGATCGAGTTAAGCTCATCCAAATCGCCATAGGCGTCGATTTGGGCGCCCGCCTTTGATAAGCGTTCGCCACTGAATAAACTGGTTTTGCCTTTATCGCCGGTGCCGGTGTATATCTTCATTTATTTGTCTGAATTTTGCATGAAAATTAATGAGAAACTAGGTTATATATTATTTTTCGGAATCGATTATACAAATAAGCAGAAATAATTAAATTATCGCCAATTTTAATGGATAAAAAGCGTTTAATCTCATTAATTTTCACCCTTCGGGCAAGCCGGAGGCTTCCATCTGCTGCGTTATTAAGGCCGAGGCATAGTAGACTATAGCCTCGCCCTTAAGTGCCTTGCATATGAAAGCCTCCGACTCGTGCAAAATTCAGATAAGACCTGATGTTTGCATCAAAATTAATGAGAAACTAATTTAGAGCTTCCAGTGCCTCGAGCGTATGTTCCGGTTCGGGCCTTACCCGATAATCGGTATCTGTTTCTGCGTATCGTATAACCGCTTGGCGGTCAATAATGAATCGGGACGCCAGGGGCAATGTCCAGGAATCATCTGCGTTGTATCGGGGCAAGTCGATCCCGAACTGCAAATAAATGCTTCGCAAATATTCCGGCACCGTATGCACCAGCCCGAATTGACCTGCAAGCAGATTGCCCGGATCGCCGAGAATCTGAAATGTCAGTTTTTTGGATTTTTTCAAGGTGCGGCTGAATTTGGTGATCTGCGGAGATAGGGCAATCAGATCTGCCCCCAGGGCATTGAATTTTTCAACGCGGTTTTGCAGAGCCTCCAGCTCCATATTGCAATACGGTCACCAGCGGCCACGGTAAAAGGTCAGAACCATAGTCCGTTGCGACAGGATATTTTCTGAGCGCACCATCCGGCCTTCGGCGTTTTCCAGTGTAAAATGCGGTGCTTGATCGCCAATTTTCAAAACCCGTTCCAGGATTCCCGATTTTCGCAGTTCTTCGGCGGCCTGATGCATCGTCTGTTGTACGTCGGCTGGTGCCGTTTTCTTAAAATTGGCCTTATATTCATCAAGCTTTGCTTGTAAGCTCATATCCGGACTCCTTAGCAAGTCAGTGTCAGGTTGGATTGTTTAAAATATTTCATCGAAAAATAGCTGCATATGCTTCCAGGAACGCTCGTCAGCGCTCGGGTTGTAGGCCAGCCCGTTGATGTTTTTTTTGTCGGCAGCCGGATTGGTAAAACTATGCACCGCTCCGCCGTAATAAATCATTTGCCAGTCCGCTCCGGCTTTTCCGACACCTTCCTGAAAGGCGGCGATTTGTTCGGCTGGAATAAAACCGTCTTTGGCGCCATGCAGTACCAATATTTTAGCTTTGATGCGAGACATGTCCCCGGGCTTGGGCGCGGTCAGGCCGCCGTGGAAACTGACGACACCGACTAGATCGGCGCCGCTGTAAGCCAGTTCCAGCACCGTGGTGCCGCCGAAGCAATAACCGATGGCGGCGATTTTAGAGGCGTCCACGCGTTCGTTTTTGCGCAGGATCTCCAGGCCCGCGCGGGCCCGCTGCCGCATGATGGGCTTACCTTGCAGGTGCCCGGACAATTCCTGGGCTTTACTCGCCTGGTCTGTCCAGATCCCCTTTCCGTACATGTCCAGCGCAAAGGCCACGTAGCCCAGCTGGGCCAGCTTGTCCACCCGCATTCTGACATAATCGTTTAGTCCCCACCACTCGTGGACCACCAGTACTCCCGGACGCTTGCTTTTGGAGGCATCATCGTAAGCCAGATAGCCTTCCAGAACGGTATCTTCGTGTTTGTATTCGACATTTTGTGAAACTATTTTTGCGTCTACTGCTGTTGCCAGCAGTAAGATATATATAACGACCAGTGCTTTTTTCATGACCGTCTCCTCCTTGCTCAATTCCCATTTGCTCTAAAAAATTATGCAAAAAAATATGTACGACGGTCATGAAGTCAATAGGGGTCGGGTTGCGGGATACGTGTAAGCAGGTGTCCTGGATTCGCTCTAGCGAGCTTCCGCATTCGTTAACCGTCGTCGCTAAAGCTATGCCGGCCACGAAACTTCGGCGCGGCAAGCTGCCGCGTCAAGCAGAGGTCAGCGGAAAGAAGGCCGCCATTGGATGTCCTGGTCCAAACTGGATTTAAAATTTGGCGAGGAATTTAAGGCTTGGATTGATGGTATCGGGTTCCAACTTTTTGAATGCCATCAATTTTAACGATATGTTGGAGAATATAAAGGTTGATGAAACTATGAACACATGAAGAAGCGTAATAACGCCAAAACCATATAGCGTAATTTAAGTATTATTTCATTTCAGCAGGCAATGGTTCTAATGTGAATTCGCTATGATCAAATCTGACACTTAATTTTTTACATGCAAACGCAATCTATAATTTTCATGCAAGATTCAGGAATTAACCTGAACTGATTAATTGGCAACTGTCAGAGTAATTTTGCCGATATGTTTGCTGCTCTCCATCAGTCTGTGCGATGCGGCAACATCTTCCAGGGGAAAGTGGGCCGCAATGAGGGGTTTAATCTTTTTGCTTTCGATCAGCGGCCAGAAGCCCGAAACCTGAAGGCATAACCTTGAACCTATGCGTTTAGAATCGTTTGCATGGTGAGGCCATCGATGTTGCCGCCGCTGAGGATGACGCCCACGCGGCCTTGGGGTGTTACGCTGCCGCTTAACAGCGCTGCCACACCCAGCGCGCCCGAGGGCTCAACCACCAGCTTCATGCGGTAAAATAAAAATTGAACAGCTTCGATAATTGCCGCTTCTGAGACGGTTTTCATATCATTCACATATTTCAATACCAGCGGGAATGTGACCTTTTCCCCCAAAGACGGCGTGCGGGTCCCATCGGCGATGGTGGGGGGATTTTTAACCGTGTGAAGTTTGCCGGTGTGAAATGATCGAGTGGCATCGTCGGCCAGTTGCGGTTCGATGCCGATGACCCGGCATGCGGGATTGATTCCTTTCGCAGCGATGGCCGAACCACTCAGCAAACCGCCGCCGCCGCACGGCACCAGCAGCATATCCAGCGATTCAACCTGATCGAAAAACTCAAGAGCCGCGGTTCCCTGGCCGGCAACAATATCGATGTGATCGTAGGGAGGTATCAGCTTATAGCCGTGCTTTTCTTTAAGATCATGGGAGATTTCCTCACGGGTGGTTTCAGCCGGGTCATATTCAACAATGGTGGCCCCGTATGCTTCGGTAGCAGCGCGTTTTGTGGCCGGTGCATCCTGCGGCATCACGATGGTTGTTTGAACGCCCAGAAGCTGCCCGACCAGGGCGATGGCCTGGGCATGATTCCCGGAAGAATGGGTAATCACACCACGCCTACGATCTTGTTCGGAGAGCTGGGCCATGGCGTTATAAGCCCCTCTGAATTTAAAGGCGCCCACGCGCTGATAATTCTCACACTTCAGGTAGACCGCTGCATCCACTCGTCTGTCAAGTGTGCGCGAGGTCATGACCGGGGTGACATGCGCCTGGCCGGCCAGGCGCTTTTTGGCAGCCTGAATGCGATCAAACATATCGTCATTTGGCAGTGACATGCGTGTGTGCCTCTTCGTGAATCTCAAAATATGATTAGAGACGATTTACGGGTAACGCCCTATCTAAAACCACTTACCATTGGGTGGGAGGCAGGATCTCCCACGGATAGCTATCTTTGACAACCGGCGTCCAGTAAAGGTTTCCCGAATGCCGCCAAGGGTCGAATAGGATGCCTTTAGCAAAGGGCTGCCCGCTAACCGTGATCACCACGCAGTTGTGCTCGCGCAAATTGCTGCCGCGATACGCCACGGCCCAATGGAGCTGAAAACTTTCTAGCTCAAGTGCCTCAAGGCGTTTCATCAGATCCTCTGCCCATTGATAGCACAACCCGCGTTCTTTAATGCCGATAGCGATCAACAGATTATGGGCCACCGCCGGGCGCACCAGCTGATATTCTTCGGCCAAGATCGCCGACTCGCGAATGGCGGTTTCAGCCACCCGTCGGGCCTCCATCGGATCGACCGCAGGGCCTAGCGCAATCAATTCCCACTCGAGCCGTTTGACGTTTTCCCAGTATTCCTGCGTCTTTGCTTGCTGTTCTGCTGTTGTGAGATCAGCCGAATTTTTGCCCGGATAATAAACGTTGGCGCTGGCGCAACCCAACAAGCCGATCATTAAAAGTAGCGTTATGATATATTTCAGGCCATGTATCATAAGATTTATCATAATACTAGAGTGATGGAGCACGCAATATTTCGGAATGCAGATTGCGGATTTCGGATTTTTGATGCATCGTTCTTCTGATCTTCTAAATCCGCAATCCGCAATTGCTTTGGGTGCAGTTCCCCAAAACCTTATGAACCCATCTATTTTTTTGAGCCGATCTTTATTCCTAGTGCTTTTAACTGTTTTTCGATCAGCGGTTCCCATCCGCGATTGGCCTGCGGATTGGCAGGCGACGGGTGGGCAATCATGCCAATTTTTACATCGTGATGATCCAATGCAGCTCTGGCGCGTTGCTCGGCAAATTTGCCGACACCCACGACGTATCGCGGCTTAAAGTATTCTATGGTGCGGCCGAGGGCCCGGTCGCATATTTCCAATAACGGCTTGCGATCGACCACCCGAATTTGATCCGGTGTCCGGTTGCGCCCGCTGTTTTCAATGAAAATCAAGGGACAGTAGTTGGCGACGAAAAAGCGCTTAAAAAACCGCTCGGGCGTGCGAAACGTTTTCTGGGCCCAGCCCCAGAGGCGTTGACCGCTGACTTCTCTTTTGGTGCAGGCAAAACCCAGCACCGGTCTTTTGGGGTGGGTTTTCTTAGGGGAGCCAACCGGAGCTTGAATCTTCATCCAGTCTCTAACGGCCTGGATTTCGCCAAACGGAATGCCGGTCTGCGCCATACCCCATGGCCCCGGATTCATGCCTAGCAATAATACCTCTTTGGGAACGGACGCAAATTTTGCGTGATATTGCCTTAAAGATTCCCGGGCATATTCAAGGGGGTTATACACATGACTGATCGGCGGCCCGAATTTTAATGGGCGCAGCGCATCGATCAAGTCGGTAGAAATTGATTCCAGAAGATCTATATCAGGATTCATAAGATCATCGTTTCTGCAATTTAACACAATCTCAACTTCTCATTAATTTTCATGCAAGATTCAGGTGAAAATTTTGTTACAAGGTAGGTCGAATTGAATTATTCGTCAAACGCTTCAGGGGTTTTAGCAATATGACAAGTTTTGACAAAAATGAAGCCACGGTTACTTAGCGGTTGTTTTTTCGCTTTTCGTGACAGCCTTTATCGGTCAAACAATATGATGGTTGGTTGTCGGGACCGCAGACAAAGGAACCTTCCATTGGTTCCAACAATCCTTCGGTTACCAGAATATCCAGATCTTTTCTTCTGCCCAGATGATTTCCCGGATAATACACCCCCTTTTGCATTTTCAGCAAAATGTCTTGCTTCATGAGTCTCCTCTTGCGTTTTTCTGCACAACCGTACGAAATGCAGCCATCAATGATGGTTCATCAGCTAAATCAGAGGTGCTTTTTCATGCACACCGCCGTTTGCGGGCAAAGGCTTTTAAATTCTGTCGTTTCCTGCAGGGCAGGGGGTGCCGATTTTCGATCGGTTTTGTGATATCCCCGTGCGCTAAAAAAATTTTCAGCTGTTAACGTCAACAGATAAAGGGTGTCTATTTTTTTTGAGCGGGCGTATTCTTCTATTTTACTGACCAATTGGGTTGCCAGTCCCTGGCGACGATATGCTTCGGCCACTGCCAAAGACCGCAGTAGTCCGACATTGCCTTTCAGCTCAAGGCCCACCACTCCGCTTAACGTTGAAACGTTTGTATCTTGCGCTTTTAGAAAATGCTGCAGCTGCGAAGTGCCGATATCCCGGTGTTCAAGACCGCTGGCATTCAGGATCTGTTTGATTTGTCCTTTATCTGCCGCATTTGCAAACGAAAAAGTCACAGAGTCGGAGACTATTTTGTAGTTTGAAATGCTCATTTTAGGTGGTAAATGAAAATAGGATCACTGTGTAAACTGCGTTCAAGCTTTAAAATCTTGCTGGGAACGAATCCCGGCAGAGGAAAATTGCTTGAAACAATAATGGCGCCGGGCTTCAGACCGGCGAGAAGCTTGGCGGCCAATCTTTTCATAACATCTGGATAAAGGTAACAAAAAACCACATCTGCATCCGACAGGTCTGCTTCCCAGAAATTTTGACGCTTGATTTTAATTTTATTGGACCCGAAAGAAAAAAATCGAGCCTTCAGGTAGGCCAGCGGATTGATTTCATATCCGACTGTACGAACCCCATATCGCTTTTGCGCTTCCCGAAGCACGCGGCCGTCACCGCAACCCAGGTCGACGAGCTTCTGGTCTGCTGTCATGGGAACAGCATCGATAAAGGCGCCTATTTTTGCTCGTGAAGTTGAAACGTAAAGCGCACCCTGAGTGATGGGCAAAACCAGGGCAACGCTAAGGACATATATGATTTTCAGGGCAAACAGGCCCCCGGCCAAAATGATGAAGATCCAGATCCAAGCGGCCATGTTCCCCTCAAATTTGAATTCGAACAATGAGCAACAGCCGTATCTGAATCACATTGATCCGGGAGTGTCAAGTCATATTCTAGTCATTTTTTCGAGCTTGATCTTGTAAAATCAAGCCTTCACAAGGATTTTTTATTCCGAATTGTTTGTATTTTCAGAGATTTCTCAACATGCGTACCATCCCCGGTGAGCCAATTTCAGTTTCAAAATCCGGATGGCATTTTTGATCCACAATTTTAAATCCATGTTTTTCATAGGCACGCTGAGCGGGTTGGTTACCAATGTACAGGTTGATCTGAGCCCGTTGGAATCCTTTTTGGCGTCCTTTTTCAAGAATGGCAGTCAGCAGCCGGTCGACAATTCCTTTGCGGCGATACGCAGGTAAGGTCGCCACGCTGTCGATGATCCAGGCATCTGGCGCATTATCGGGTATGCAGCACATTACGCGCTCAGCGCGCTTTTGGGCTTGCGGATGCGGACCCGGTTGCTCCAGCTGTCTGAAAACTTCCGGCATGGCCTGTTGCAGCGCAGTGTATCCTAAACGGTTTGGGTCGTAGCCTCCCAGTCCTGCTACCGGCCGGCCATCTGATTCGGCAACCAGGTAGCAGGAATAGTGAAAGAGGTGCGGTATGGTGGTTATCGCCAGTAGAGATAGGAATTTAAGGTTTTCTTGTTCTGTGCCACCCAGGATAACTTCCCAGATGCCCCTGCTGACATGCGCCCTTCCGGCTGTGAGTATCAGCCAGGCCAAAAATTTTGCATCTTCACGTCCGGCCGGTCTGATGTGAATATCCATCCTTCTTTCCGTGCAATGTTTTACGGGTAAGCCCTTGAGATGATCAGATGCTAAAATTTCTCGGTATCTTTAAAAAAATCACTGATGAAGATTATTTTGTGATCCTTGAGTTCCATTATAGTGACGCCTTCGTTTTCATATGGCGCATCGCGTCTGGTTCTTCCCTGATTGGTCCAATGAATCGCTGCCTGCTGGCCCTGAATAATGATGCGTTGAATATCAAATTTTAATCGGGGATACTGGCGAAATAAGATGTTCAAAAATTTTAAGATACGTTTTTTGCCGATCAACGGTTGCGTTTTGGGAAAGTAAAATTCTGCATCGGAACTCAATAAGTGGTCCATTTTATCCAGATCGCGCTGATTGAAGGTCTCAACGCTCTGATGAATGATTGGGTTTTCCAAACCGGGTGCTTTGCACCCGGTTTCACCCGCAACGATCGGGACACTGCGTGCCCCTGTCTTTTACCGCCTTTGGCGGTAAAATCCAAGCCACCCGCTGTGCGGGTGGTCGTTGACTCAGATGGCATGGCTATTCTCAAATTGTCGACAAAGGTCCTTAAAATGCAGGTTCATCATCCCGCCCGAACACCATTGGGGATCGGTCGCTCAGGGACGGCCAGAACCGGCGTAATGTTATCGGCATAGCCCAGATCAAACAACATGCCCTCAGACACTTCACCCATCATTTCCCGAGTCTCAAGATTGACCACGAATAATGCCTGACGGCCGATAATTTCGTCCGGATCTGCACGTTCGGTTTTGATACCGGCCAGTATCTGGCGGTGATGATTTCCAAAGTTGACACGTAATTTGACCAGTTTGTCAGCATTTTCAATGGCATCAACGCTTTCGATGGTTCCAACGCGAATATCGAGTTTTTGAAATTCTTTATAGGAAATGGCCGGTTTAACCGGTGCTACCTTTATTGTTTCCATACTTTGGGTCCATTATTTTTTGATTAACTCCAAATTAAACGAAGCCCTTACCAAAATAAATGGTGTTAGGTTTTCAGATGACAGAGGTCAGACGACAGAAGACAGATGAAAAACTTGAAGATCAGACGAACGATCTGTCCTCTGTTTTCTGTTATCTGTCCTCTGTGATGAAGCCCGAGTCTAAACTACAACACTGACGAGCGCCGCTACACCAAAGGCCAGGATGATGACTCCGGATATTTTGTTCACCAGCGCCAGTTTGCCCTCGCTGATTTTGTGGCGAAAAATGCCGGTTATGCCGCTTAGGATCAACCACCAGGCAGCGGAGCCCAGAAAGACTCCGATGACCATCAGGCCGGCTGATGCATAGTGAGCAGATTCACTGACGACACCCAGGCCGGCAAATATGCCGGCAAAAAACAAAATCGTCATCGGGTTTGTAAGGGTTAGAAAAAATGTGGTGCCGTATGCTGAAAGCGCAGTACTGTTTGCCAAAGAAATGCTTTGCGAAGACGGCTTCTTGGAAAATGCACGTATTCCCAAATAGCAAAGAAAAAGCCCGCCGAACAATCGAAACCAAAAGGATTGATCAACCAGGAAATCGGAAATCAAGGTTAAACCAAAAGCGGCAATAAAGCCGTAAATGGCATCGGCGGTGGCCGCTCCCAATCCGGTAACCAATCCCTGAACATTGCCGTCTGACAAGGTCCGCTGAATGCACAGGATGCCGATGGGCCCCACCGGTGCGGCAATTGAAAAACCGATGATCAGACCCTTAAGAAATAAGCTCCATTCCATCATTTTTTATCGTTGGTCGTCACTGACCGATTCGGTTTTTCATTTACCCGCAACTGGAAGACATCCGGTCGGGCGTAATGCCCCACCACGTCAAAGTCAAATTTGCTGCGGGCGACGGCGCCCAAATCCAGTTCGGCGAATAAGATACCTTCCCGGTCATACAACGGGCCCGCAATAACTTTTCCCAGTGGTGAAATGATCGCACTGCCGCCACGGCACATGATTTCAGGCTGTTCCTCCAATTCCTTCAAATCCTTCAGATCATCCGGATACATGTCTTTTGTCATATATTGATTACATCCCAGGACGAAACAGCGACCCTCACAGGCGATGTGTCGTAGGGTGGCCTGCCAGGTGTCTCGTGCGTCGGCCGTCGGCGCCAGGTATATGTCGACCCCTTTGTTGTATATTGCCATGCGCGCCAGGGGCATATAATTTTCCCAGCAAATCAGCCCGCCGATGTTTCCGATTTCCGTCTCGATAACGGTAAGTGTGCTGCCATCGCCTTCACCCCAAATCAGGCGTTCGCCAGCGGTGGGCTTAAGCTTTTGGTGTTTGCCCAGAAGCCGTCCATTGGGCCCAAAGTACAGTAGGGTGCAATACAGCGTGCCGGTGCTGCGCTGCATGTCACGCTCGATGATGCCCATCGCCAGATGGACCTGGGCTTTTTTAGCCGCCGCTGCCAGTATTTGGGTTGTGGGGCCCGGGACTTCGACCGTGTTTTCCCAGTAGCGTTGCCAGACCTTGCGGCCAACCGGGCTGCGGCTTCCCACCACCGTACCGAACGCCAAACCCCGCGGGTAAGCCGGAATATACGCTTCAGGAAATAAAACGAATTGAGCATCCTGCGCGGCGGCCTGCTCGATCAAATCACAGGCTTTTTGCACCGTGGCCTCACGGTCAAATAGTACCGGTGCCGACTGCACAACAGCCACTTTTAGGTATTTGTTTTGTTCGATCATTTTACCCCTTTTTTTGCCAGACGATATGATGTTGAGAAAAGAGCCCATGCGTCCGGCTCTTATGGAAGAGCTGCTCAAATCCCTGGAGACTAAATACAGATTTAGCCTCGGAAATGCAATACAGGCCATGCTGCTTAACCAGCGGTCGGAAAGGCTGTGCAATCCATTTGGGAAAGGCCAGGTCGAGCCACAGCAAATAGCCGCCCTCCTTTAAAACCCGGGCGATTTCCCTGACGGCTGACTGCCATTTCACCATGTGATGGAAAACGTTCTGTGATACGACAAGGTCGAAGTCGGCATCCTCAAATGAGAGGTTTGCGGCATCTTCCACCCGGTAGGTGAGATGAGCAGTTTCGGGATACCGCTGTCGCGCGATATGAATTTGCGCCGGATCGGTATCCGTGCCCCATACGTGCATGTTATAATTTTGCGCCAGATAGGCTGCCACAGCACCGATGCCGCAACCTAGCTCCAGCACATTCGTAATGGAGTGAGCAGACAGTTCTGCCAGCCGTTGATCAATTCGGGCAATGTTGCGCTCGGCTTTGCTGGCTCGATTGATCAACCACTTCTCCAAACGGGTCATTTCCATAGCCTTAAAACCGGGTCGTAATCTTTTATGGTTAATTCAAAAATTCTTATCTCCAATGCTTGCTCCTGTCGGTTTTACAAGTCGTATCCGCCGATTCAACCACTGGCGGCAACAGTGCTCGGTTGTAACGACCTGTCAAGAATACGATCGAAGTGGTTTTCAGATTGCCGGAATGTGAGTTGTGGTGACTTCGGCTAAAAGCCGTTCTTGAGAGCCGGTTACGCGGGTGCGCACAACGGTAACCCGCTTGCCCTGACGGACAAATCGGGCTTCGGCCTTGATTTCTCCTTTCCGCTGGTTGCCCAGCAGACTGGTGTTTATGTTGATGGCCAAAGGGAAACCCTTGCCATCGGGGCTCAATTCGACTTGCGATAATGCCAAAACGGTTGCGGTTACATCGGCCAACCACACAAGGGCGCCGGCATGCACGGTGCCAAATGGGTTCAGAATGCCGCCTTTAATCGGCATTGTGCTGATGACACAGTCTGCGCGGCGTTCCTTGATGAAAAATTCGATTTCACCGGTTTTTCTGCTCTGTGCAATTTTATCATAGATGTTTTTCATTTCGAGATCCTGCTTTAAGGTGGCGCTGAGTCAGGTTTGTAATGATATGACGCAAGCGCTTATGATCTGACATACCGGTTATCCACCAAAGCTTTGGGAGTGACCCGGGGGCATACGATCAGATGAACGCCTTGTCGAGCGTAATCCCTAGCATGTTGGTTAAACCACAATTCGGTGCAGATGAGGAAACCCACTTTGGCCTGATGGCATTGAACGACGTTAAAATCGTATTTGCCGCGCTTATACCAGGATGCCTCCCAGAAACCTTCCTCCTCGGGCAGTTAGTATTTGTAGTGGACAGCCTGATAGCCCGCGGTGGCATCCCAGCAAAATCCCTCATTCAAATGGCGGCCATCGTTTACAACCGGCCGGGTGCCAAGAAAGGCCGCAGGCGCGAGTTCCCCAAAACGGGATATCGATTGATCAGCGGCTTGGACGGAGGCCTGGCAGTGCTCCGGTTCACATTTATTGACAGAAGCCAGCCACGGGTAAAAAAACATTTCTGGAAGCAATACCAAATTGCTGGCCGCAGATTTGACATGGTCGCACAATGCTTTCCAATCCTGCTCAAACTGGTCCGGCTGATTGCTCATCTCACAGACCGTTACTTTCATATTCACGCTCCAGGATTCATTTTAGCGCGTAAAAATATCAATGACACGGCCGTCGGAGGTTTCACACAGGCCGTAACCCCCACTTTTAAATCCCATAACCCGATCAGAAAGTCTAAATTTGCACCGCATCTCTGTGCCACGGTCACCAAATAAAAGCGCCTCCGCGTTTCCAGGGAATTCTTCAATGGCCGGGTATTCTTGGCCCGATTGCCGCGCCGCCGGCTTTTCAAGGAGTTTGCCTATAAAATGCTCTCCATCCGGCATGGTTATCTGGAGTTGAGCGGATCCGAATTTTTCATCGTGATAGTCGAAGTAAACGCGCTTGCCCGAGTATCGGTCGACGCCTTTCATCGTCCCCGAACAAGCCAGTGTAAATAAGACCCATACGGATATGGAGATACACAGGAGTGGTGTTCTCATTTCTTGATCCTTTCTGCTGCGGGTGGGAAACGGTATACGGGTTTGGGTTTATTTTTTTTAGGCCGGCCATTTATGAGAAAACATATTAAAATGTCATCACGATTGGCTCAGTCGGCGGCATTTTTATATCGATATTGCTTATAAAGGATATAACCGGCCCACACAAGAGCGAATATCATCAAAAGACAACCCAGTGTGTGCGCAAAATGGGCGAGTGCATGGTCGTGTGTGATCCAGCCGATTTCTTTAAGGATAAACTCCCAATCGTGAAATCCATACGGTGATGTACGGCCGGTATTGCCACCCAAAAGCGGCAGGGTAAGGGATCGGGCATCATTGATGTAGGGGGCAAGGTCTAAAAAATTTTGGCCGAACCACCACAGGGCGAATGCGGCAGCAAATGTATCGCGGGTTTTGATTAAAAATACAATCAGGCATACCAGCGGCATCAGCAGCTGACCGAGGCTGCCACCCAGCGAGGTCATCAATCGCCCAAAAGGTCTAAAAATAAGGTGTCCGGCTTCATGAAAGGGCAGGTTGACCAGATGCCAGAATGATTCCATTGCATATTGGCTTTGCATGGGGGTGAGGATAAACTTTAAACTCCATATCAAAATGATAATCAATATAAGGCTGCGGCCAGCCAAAATCAGTGGATTGGTTTCAGTATTAACTTGAAAAAACAGACTTTGTATAAATTCCCAGCGGTCATTGATTTTTGGTGTCGCAACGGTTTTATGATCAGTCGCAGTTACCTTTTTTTCTAATATTATTATATATTTAGAAAAAATAAGACCACATTTTTGACATTCGGCACCTTCAAGCGCCTGTTCAAAACCGCATTTTGGACAATTCATAAGCGTATATCATTCCCAACGTGCTTGTTTGTTTGCGTCACAAGCAGTTGATTTAACAAAAAAAGCAGCTCCCTAAATCGGGGTGCTGCCTTTGTATAATGTGTACTGATAATTCTTAGATGGATTGGGTCTGCGATCAATCCAGGTACAGCGTTTGTGTTTTGGGAGCTGCGCTGTTGTGCGCGGGCCGTTTATTTTTCTTTTCTTCTAGTTTTCTTTTTTTACGCTCTTTTACAATGATAATTAACATAACGACGATTACGCCGATTTCTGCAAACAGCAATAAGCCCTGAGAAATAAGGTGCTTCATACCGATCTCCTGTATTATATAGCCCGCCAGTGCAAAATTCAGATGTAATCATAATATCGGAAATAGTTGGTTAAACTTTAGGATTAATTATGTTTTTCATCATTTGATCAGTTCGCCACCGGCTAAAATGGTATAAATCTCAACCTGTTGCTTCTCTAGTTGAGATCAACCCAAATTTTAATAGATTGGGTGGCAGATTTCCGCCGAGTTTGTTGGTTACATGAACTTTACACCGATTCCATAGTTGAATATGGCGTTATCATCGCTTGCTTCTTTGCACCACCTGACAACCGAGTGGTACGTTTTTGGAGCGGATTTGAAGGGTTGGGCTTCAAATTTTATTTTTATGCGGGTACCGGGCTTGATGGCAACTGCCGATTCCAATAGCATACCATCATTGCTGAAATCTTTGGTCTGGGCATAGCTCAACGAGCCGGAATTTATATCTTCAATGATGACGGTTGCGCGATGCATAAAGCGCTTATTTTTTCTAAACCCGGTTGCGGCGCTGGTCTGCGAAAAAGGTCGCCGGTGTGCACCATATTCATGGATTCCATAGCGATTTGCGGGGTCCTGATCTGATGGCGCACTTTTTTCTAAATCTTTTAGATAATTTCGTTTATGGCATTGCGGACACCCGCTGCCCTTCATTCTCGCTTTGACCGTGGCTTCCCACTCATGACCCTCTTCACAGATCCACCACACTTTCTTTTTATAGCCCGCTGGCAAATTTCTCAGGTTCAATCCGCTATTTTTCGTTAGATGCCATTGTTTGACGAGATCCGTGTTGGCGATCAACATTTCATTATCGTCGGATACCGATGGTCTATGGCAAACCGGACAATTGCTACCACGGCTTCTGCTGTATACAGGTGCCTGCCATTCGTGCCCACTGTTACATATCCACCATATCTTGCGACCCGACCCTGGTGTCACGTTTCGGGGATTTAAGTCCCCGTTGCGTGTCGGATGCCATTCTTTAGCAAGGCCTGGATTGATGACGGCCAGATTATACTCGTCGGTGGCTTTTGGCATTCGGATTATTAGATATTTAAATAAATTTCAGTTTGTTAGAATGATATAGGGCTGTGATGCCAATACTTTACCCCTTTGCCTGTACCTCTAATTCATAGAGGAAGCCCGGCTAAATATCAATACCTTTATACAGAAAAATGGCCATATGAGCGTGAATTATGGTCTATTGATCGGGCTCTGGTTGGCGCTTTGAGATTCCGATCACGTTGGGCAGAGGCCATGATAACGATCCCTTATTTGCATCGCTTGAGCCGACCTCATAACTTCCAACGAACTCAAATTCTTGATTCGGAACCTTGATGTATAATTGGGCCTGGGGGCCGCCTTCGGTATACATGGCGCGCGAGATGTTCAGGGGAAGAACCTTCAAGATATTGATCAGATCATGGGTGCTGTACAACGAGCGCACGTGAATAAATAAGACATTATTATTCGCATCAATGCCGATAGCCGATGTGCTCCAGCGTTGTGGCTGTTGTTTCCAAACATTTTTTCCGGTACACGATATCATCCGGATACTCTGAACCAGTGTTGCATATTTCTTCTTCCAAAATTCAAAATCCTCGCACTGGCGGTCAATCATTTTAACTTCTGAAACGCTGCTATCCAGTCGGTCAAATGCAAGGATGGTCATGTCTTTTGACAAGCGCGGGTTATTAATGTGCCCTTTTTTGCGCATCAAAGATACACTGGTTTTGTAATCGGTCTGGTACATGCTGGCGTTAATAACGGCTGTCAGCCCGTTTTGCTGGCACCATTGTTTTGGCGTTATCGGAGAACCATTCGGGATGGCCGAAGTATTGAGCAACACCAGACGGTAATGTTTGGGATCAATTCGCAGCACCCTTACCAACGAATCACCAACATCCGATGGTAGGGGAGACCGAAAAGTACCCAATTCAATTCCTCTATCAAGCGGCTGCCATCCAAGTTTTTTTGCAGGCTCGTTGGCTTCGGCTAACACCGCCAAGACAGCAAGAAGAATTAGAATGAAAAAGGGGGGTGATTTTTTTATGATCTTCATATGCAGTATTTAGATCAGAGGCTAAACGCCAATTGGCAATCGTATAAAATGCGATCTTAACATGGCAGGCGGCATAAATTATCAAAATTTTACACACAAGCAGCGTTAAAGGCAAATTAAAAGTTGAATATCTGGATCTTGACCGTGAAATCCGCCGCGTCTGGCACTATTGAGGCGGTCATTGGAAGCAGAATCGGGGATGACCGGTTGAGAAACAATTTCCGAAGCCATCCCCGAATTCTGTCGAACCAAAGATGTTTATGTGAAGCCGGCACTGATTTACAGCGCTAAACCTACAAATACCCATTCACACTAAGCGGCACTTATGTCCGAGGTGCAAAAACCACAGCGTGTTGCTTTGATTGGTATTTCTGAAAAACAGTGCGGGCACTCCTTGGTGGTGGGTTCCTCAGGTGGCGCTTCTTCTTCTCTTTTCATTTTGTTGAGCCCTTTGATAACTATAAAAATTGCAAAAGCGACGATCAAAAAGCTGATAATCGTATTGATGAACATACCATAATTAATAGTCACCGCACCTGCTTTTTGAGCTTCGGCCACTGTGGCAAATGGGCCGCTAACCGAGCCCTGTTTGATAACGGCGAACAGATTTGAAAAATCCACATTGCCCAATAACAGGCCGATGGGCGGCATGAGAACGTCGGCAACCAGGGACTTGACAATAGTGCCGAAAGCGGCACCGATAATAATACCGACGGCCATATCAACCACATTGCCCCGCATAGCAAATTCTTTAAATTCTTTAAACATTTTCCCCCTCCTTTCATTTTAAACCGATGGCCCGTTTGAAAGCATCTGCGCGAAATCCAGGTTTTGAACTTTCAAGTTGCGGACAATCACCGGTTAAAGGCTACTGCATCCGCCTGTTGTTTTAAAACAATTATAATTTTAATCTGTCTTCCTTCAAGTAAGAAGAAAACTGGAACCTATCTCAAAAAATAATAGATCACGCCTAAGAGCGCGGCGAAAACCGATTCAAATCACGCGTGTACGAGCATACACGTTAAGTATTCGAGTATTTTATGCAGGGACAGGGGAAAAAGGGGTTCCCTGTCCCTGCCCGCAACAAAGCCATTGGGTGTTTAATGCATTTTTGAGCGAGGTTGAGGTTCTAACAGCCACAGCCACAGTCGCAATCTCCGGGGTGTGATGCCAATTCTGCCAGGGCTTTAATCACTTCTTTGCTATCGGGTTGCTCAATTTTAGCAATTTTAGCGTTTAAGTAAAATGAACTGTTTTCTTCTATCAGATCCAGAACCGGTAGCTGGAGGTGTCCTAAAAAAGGTTGGATCTCTTCTTTCTTGAGATGCAGCAAAACCATCTCGCCCTCGTTTTTGTTAACCAATTGGTATTCAAAAGGGCACATACCGGCAGGGCCGATGCCAAAGATGAACTCAAATTCCAAGGCTTTTGGGATTAGATCCATAAGTTCTGCTGCTTTACCTGCTTCTACCCTTAATGTCACCTTTTTTAGATTTTCTACTTTCTTCATTTTTTCTAACCTCAAACTAAATTACGCGTTTCCTTCCATTATCTAAGTATGAAAAGGTTTCAATATCTTTTGCCGTCGGCATCTTGCTGCTGGCATCTATCAGAAATGGCATGATCAGGATATATCTTCATTTACCATTGTCGGCGCTGTTTCAATAATTCTAAATTTTCAGAGCGAGCTACCAGTAGACAGCTGCCAGTTGTCTGCAATGAGAGAATTCTTAACTATCCCGGGATTTCTGTTGGCTCCATGAGGAAACCTATTCAAGATGCTTGGGTGGTTTTCCAATTTTATCGTCCAGCGCTCTTTCCCGGTTTTCAACAATCTGAGCAGAAATTTCACCGACGGCATTTGTGATCCACATGGCGGTCTGTGAGCCTTTGGTATAATTGGCTTCACCAAATGATTGAACCCGCTTTTGTTTTTGCAGACTGTTTACCTGAGCAAATTCTTTGCTGGATTCGGGTTGATAGACGGCGAAAGTTCTGCCACCATAGCGGTTGATCAACGAGAAAACCGGTATGTCACTGGGCCCGTCGGCGACATAAATCATATTTTGAAATGGGACACGACGATCTGCATCTGGAATCATAGCGTTTACGTCAATTTCCGGTATTTTATTGCTGCCTTTGTTGATTTCAAAAACAGCTCTGGTTTTGGTGGTATTATCAAGTGCATACGCGATTTGTGAGATGATACGCGGATTTTTAGAAACCGTTTTTCCAACTTTTTCCAAATAACCGGGTGGGGGTGCATCTTCAACGAATTCACATCCCCAGACACCATCGACATATGGTGCAATTTTACTGCCCAATATCATCTGTCTTAAACCCGTCGAGACAATATAGTGCTCTATTTGGATATCATGTTGCCGCCAATCTGCATGCTTCGAAACGAATTGTTTAATTTCCTCAAAAAATTGCGGTAGTCCTTTGTAGAGCTCTATTTTAGCTCCCAATTTTCTTAAGCGTAAATTGTTCAGCCCTTTGAACACGCCTTCCAGGGTATAGGTTAAGAGGTGATTTAAATACAGCGTGTCCGTAGAAATGAGATCAAGGCCGTTCTTTTTGTAAGCATCGGGTAAGTGCTCAACTTCTCTCCAAAATATTTTGGCATCGACCTTATAGTGTTCGAATATGGGCTCCTGCATGTAGCCGGGACTCAGTGTTTTATCAAAGTCCCAGATGCAGGCAATGATATTTTGCAGAAAAAGTTGCTGGGTCATATCTGTTTTCCTGAATTGATGGGACGGTTTCTTTTTTAATATAAATCAGTCGTTGAATCAAATTATTATTTCAGTTGCTGCTGGCTTGTGGCGACTGGCACCTGGCTCTTGTGGCCCCCACTTTTGAAGTCCCCACACGGCTGCTCGCATGTCGGTGGCTTATAGGTCACCAAGTCGTCTGGTCACTGCCAGCAGCAAGCAGCCAGTGACCAGCAGTCTTTAATCTTCAAGTGGATAGTTTAAATATTTTAGTATATACTATAAAGAAATCTCAACTAAACCCTTTGCTATATGAAAGGCGGAGACATGGTCGAAAAAGTCATCATTATGGGCGCAGCCGGTCGAGATTTTCATAATTTCAACGTCTATTTTAAGGACAATGAGCGTTACGTTGTTGTTGCTTTCACCGCCGCTCAAATTCCGGATATTGCCGGCCGCCTGTATCCTCCAGAGCTTGCCGGGGATTGCTATCCTCAAGGTATACCCATTTATCCAGAAGACAACCTTGCCGAGTTGATCCGCAAAAATAAAGTGGATCTGGTCGCCTTTTCATACAGCGATGTGCCCCATGTAGAAGTCATGCACAAAGCTTCTTTGGCGATGGCTGAAGGGGCCGATTTTATTCTAATTGGTGCGCCCTACACAATGCTTAAATCCCAAAAAACGATTGTGGCAGTATGTGCGGTACGAACAGGATGCGGTAAATCACAGACGACTCGCAAGGTTTGTGAAATTATTAAAAAGATCGGGAAAAAAGCCGTAGTTGTGCGTCACCCGATGCCTTATGGTGATCTCAGGAATCAGATCGTCCAGCGCTATTCGAGCTATGACGATTTTGAGAAAAATCAGTGCACTATTGAAGAAAGAGAAGAATATGAACCTCTGGTCGAGCTGGGCATAGTGGTCTATGCGGGTATCGACTACAGCAAAATTTTATCCGAAGCCGAGAAAGAAGCCGATGTGATCATCTGGGACGGCGGCAACAACGACACTCCCTTTTACAAACCAGATTTGCATATCGTGCTTTTTGATCCACACCGGGCGGGTCATGAGTTGCTGTACTTTCCCGGAGAAACCAACATGATTATGGCGGATATTGCCGTCATTAATAAAGTGGATTCAGCACCGGCCCAAAAAGTCTGGCAGGTCAGAAAGAACATTGAAGAATACGCACCCGGAGCACAGATTGTTCTGGCGGAGTCTTCGCTGGTGGTCAAGAAACCGGAGATGATTCAGGGCAAACGCGTCCTGGTGATTGAAGATGGGCCGACGCTGACCCATGGTGAAATGCCGTTCGGCGCTGGAATTGTCGCCGCTGAAACATTTAAAGCCGCAGAGATCATTGACCCGCGCCCCTTTGCTGTCGGCTCATTGAATGAAACCTTTACCGTCTATCCGCATATCGGAAATGTGATTCCGGCTATGGGATATACACCTGACCAGATCAGCGATCTGGAAAATACGATCAATCAATCGGATTGCGACCTGGTTTTATTTGCTACCCCGATTCATCTTCCATTGGTGCTGGATATTCAAAAGCCGACGTTACGCGTAAGGTACGAGTATCAAGACCACGGACAACCGACGCTTGAGGAACTCATCACCGGGCGTTTGACATAATTTCATCATGGCTGGTTCCGACAAATTAGGCTTCAGGTTTTAGTCAACAGAAGACAGAGAACAGAAAACAGAGGACAGAAGGGTCGCTTTGTCATTATTTTTTTCATCTGTCGTCTGTCCTCTGACCTCTGTCTTCTTCAAAAAGACACTTGGTGCTGGATAAATCCCGTAGGTGTAAATTTAGGCTAAGGAGAAGGACTGGGGAACGGAGAATGCTAGAGACACAAAAACCGATATTGCTCGTGGCCCTCGGTGGCAACGCCCTCATTCGCAAAGGGGAGAAGGGCACGGTGCGCCAGCAGTTTAAAAACCTGGTATTACCCATTCGGCAAATCGCCCGGCTTTCCCAGGACTACAGGATCATTATCACCCACGGTAACGGCCCGCAGGTAGGCAATCTTTTATTGCAGCAGGAAAGCTGCTCTGATGTCCCCAAACTGCCGCTTGAAATTCTGGTTGCTCAGACCCAGGGCCAAATCGGTTATATGATTGAATCTACCCTGGACAGCCAACTCATGGATTTGGGGGTTCACATCAAGCCGCTGATCAGCCTGATTACTTACGTTGTGGTTTCCGAGGAAGATCCGGCCTTCTCAAATCCAACCAAACCCATCGGTCCGTTCTATGCATCCAAAAAGGATGCGCCGTCCGGGTATCCTGTTGCCAAGACCGCCAAAGGTTTCCGACGCGTGGTGGTATCCCCCAAGCCGGTAACGATTATTGAAAAACGCGAAATCAAGAAATTAATTACAGCAGATTTTATCGTCATTTGCTGCGGCGGTGGCGGTATCCCTGTTGTACGGGAGGGAAGGGCGTTTCAGGGCGTTGATGCCGTGATCGACAAAGATTTGGCCAGTGCCAAACTGGCCAAAGAGGTTGGTGTTGACATCTTTGTGATCGCAACGGATGTGCTCGGTGTGGCGCTAAACTATGGAACTAAAGATGAAAAATTTTTGCGCCGCTTAAATATCGGATCGGCAGCACAATTGATCGCTG
>JASFIV010000030.1:0-26548 GCA_050122475.1 Desulfobacterales bacterium
AGATTTGAAGCCGGACGAGTTGATGCCGGAGTAATGCACAAATACATCCGGTCCGTCTTCCTGCTCGATGAAGCCATAGCCTTTGCTGCTATTAAACCATTTTACAATTCCATTGGCCATAATAACACCCTCCTAAATTAAAAGTTTTTCATAGTTTCATACTGCAGGGTGCCACTTTGACAAATGGAGCTCTCCCCTGAATGAAACCGGCCCGTCAAACATGAACGCGCCATTTTTGATAGCAGAACACTAACAAGTTTTATAAAAAAATCAAGCCCATTGTTCAAATATTTTTTTTCCTCGCAAAGATGCGCAACAATGGCATCGTCGAAGCTGATGAACCGGATCAAAACCAGAGCCATTTCGCAAAGCCGCGTCCGCCGCTGCAGGAGCGCAGTTCCGTTAAAAAACGAATGAAAATCAGCACTATAGCCGTCTATTGACAAACCGCAACTGCTCCTCTATGGTACCTTGAATACTCACCTAAATATCATGACTGCCGGGAGCCGTGCGACTATGGACGCGACACCTCATCGCCAGAATTGGAGGCATTGGAACGTATATCCCGCAGCTGTTTTCTCCGCCCAACGCATTGATGGCCTGTTCTGCTATAACACCTTACCGCCAGGTGCACCGACCCGGACAATTCCAACAAAGAGCCTTATATCACAAGCCTTAAAACTCATAAAAATGAAAGGAGGATGTGCATGAAAAAAGGATTATGGATTACCATGATGGTGGTGTTAGCGGTATGTTTTGCCTTCAGCGCCAGCCAGGCCAAACCATTTAAAATCGCGGCCATTTTTCAGACGGCGATCGAGGAGCCGTGGGATGGCGTTATTCATCAGGCCTGCCTGCAAATCAAAAAAGAAATGGGCAATATCGAATATGAGTTCACCGAAAAGATTGCCGCTGCTGATTTTGAAAAAGTTCTGCGGGAGTATGCTGAGAGAGGGTTTGACCTGATTGTGGGCGATGCGTTTTTAGCCGGCGAAGAGCCCGCCAGAAGGGTTGCCAAAGATTACCCGAACATCGCCTTTGCGTTCGGATCCGAGTTCGGCCCGGTGGCACCGAATTTTTCTGTTTTCGATAATTGGATTCACGAGCCGTCCTATCTGTGCGGCGTCATTGCCGGTCGCTTGACCAAAAGCAATATTCTTGGCGTGGTTGCAGCCATCCCCATCGGGGAGGTCAATCGGCTGGTCAATGCCTTCAAGGCCGGTGCGCTGAGCGTCAATCCCAACGTTAAAGTTAAAATTTCGTATATTGGCGGCTGGTTTGATCCGCCCAAAGCCAAAGAAGCGGCCATCGCACAGATCGAGGCGGGTGCGGACCTGATTTTTGCCGAACGCTTCGGTGTATTTGAAGCCGCCAAAGAAAAGGGCGTACTGGCCTTTGGCAACATGTCGGATCAAAATGCGCTGGCACCCAGTGTAGTGATTACCGGCCCGGTGTGGGATATGTATCCGACCATCAAGTTCTGCATCGAAATGGTCCAGAAAAAGGCCTGGGTGTCCATGGATCTGGGCGAATGGTCCATGATGGCCAAAGGCGGCGCCCGCCTGGCCCCGCTTCATTCATTTGAAAAAACCCTGCCCGCAAACGTGATCAAAGAAGTCAGGGATCTTGAACAGAAGATTTTGAACGGCACGTTCAGGGTGCCGGTGGATGAGCAAAAGCCCGTCTCCGACTAGCTCAAATATTGAATAAAAATTATCACGAAAAACACTACTAAAAAAAGTGTGATTAAGACAAATCGAATTTATTAATTTCGTGATAATTTTCACCCTGCGGGCGAGCCGAGATGTCCATTTATGGCGTTATCAGGGGCGTGCGGTACCCAAGTACAGCTACGCCCCTGAATGCCTTGTAAATGAACACCTCGATCTCGTTCAATATCCGAGCTAACGCATCAGGGTTAAACCTGTTTTGACCAGTTGGCCCGTTACCGGTGATAATAGTTTTATTGCGATTCTAACGGGCTCAACCGGCCAACCTAACAACGTATATTCTTGTTATTGATCTAGCCTTTGCTACTAAAAGATCTTCATTCCGAGGGATTTGATGGATAAAAATGACCAGCCGGTCGTAAGGATGTCAGCGATCACGAAACGGTTTTTAGACGTAACCGCCAATCAGGATGTTTCCTTCGACCTCTATCCAGGGGAAATTTGTGCCCTCTTGGGTGAAAATGGGGCCGGCAAGACAACCCTGATGAACATCTTATTCGGGTATTACGCCTGTGATGCAGGTGAGATCTTCATCAAAGGTGAAAAGGTCAATCTTTCCGCTCCCAAAGATGCCATTTCACGCGGAGTGGGAATGATCCATCAGCATTTTGCCCTGGTACCCTCTCAGACCGTGCTCGAAAATATTGTTGTGGGCACGGCCTCCCGCAAGGGAATATTTCTGGACATGACATCCGCCCGGAAAGCGCTGGTCGAGCTGCAAAAAAAATTCGGCCTTCAGATCGATCCGGACGCCCGCGTGTGGACCCTGTCGGTGGGTGAACAGCAAAAAGTTGAAATTCTCAAAGCACTTTACCGGGACGTGGACATCCTGATCATGGACGAGCCGACGGCCGTGCTTGCTCCGGCTGAATCTGCAGATTTATTCAACACCCTGCGGTCACTGGTCAAAGAAGGCCGCTCGGTGGTTTTTATTTCTCATAAGCTAAATGAGGTGATGGACATTTCAAATCGCATTGTGGTTTTGCGCGGCGGAGCGGTGGTGGCCGAACGTAGAACCAGCGAAACCAATGCACGCGAACTGGCCAATCTGATGGTCGGCCGGGAGCTTTTGGAGAGCATCGAAAAGACGCAACTGGCACCCGGTGATCCGGTTTTAAACATAAAAAAGCTCAAAGTCTTAAATGATAAAAAGCTCGCGGCCATAACCGATCTGAATTTAACCGTCCATCAGAATGAGATCCTGGGGATGGCCGGAATCTCCGGAAACGGGCAGACCGAGCTCTCAGAAGTGCTTTTCGGGATGCGGTCACCGGTTGACGGCGCCATTCAAATTAACGACCGTCCGCTTAAATTTGGCAGCCCGGCAGCATCGATTCAATCCCAGATGGGCAGGATACCGGAGGATCGCATCGCTACCGGGTTGCTGATGGATCTTTCGGTGGAAGAAAACTTGATATTGGAAAACCATTCGTCAGCCGCATTTCAAACCTACGGGCTGATGAAATCCCAAAAAATTCACCACTTCAGCGAGGACCTGATCACGGCTTACAGCATCAAGACTTCCGGCCGCGATGCGATCACCAAGAGCCTGTCCGGCGGCAACCTGCAAAAGGTCATGCTCGCCCGTGAACTGGCCGGCGAACCGTCACTGATCATCGCATCTCAGCCCACCCGTGGCCTTGATGTGGGTGCCATGGAGTATATCCACCAGCGTCTCGTCAAGGAACGGGAAAGGGGGGCGGGTATCCTTCTGATTTCAGATGACCTGGATGAAATATTCGCGCTCAGTGACCGCATCGTCGTTTTGTATGAAGGAAAAATTATGGGACAGGCTCCCGGAGCGACGGCGTCGCGGGAACAAATCGGTCTGTGGATGAGCGGGGTAAAAGCGTGATCCGATTCAGAATTATAAAGCGCAAACCATTACCGGGCTGGGCTAAAATCGTTATCCCAATTGCGGCCATATTGGTGACACTGCTTCTGGCAGCCATTCCCATTCTGCTGGCCGGCGGGCATCTGTGGAAGTCATATTATTACCTTTTTCACGGTGCGCTGGGAACCCGCTACAATCTATTAGAAACCTTTGTCAAAGCCAGCCCACTTTTACTGACCGGCCTGGCGGTGGCGTTTGCCTTCAGAGCCAAATTCTGGAATATCGGTGCTGAGGGCCAGCTGCTGGCCGGTGCTCTGGCGGCTACTGTTTTAGGCGTGCATCTGGGTAGTATCCCGTCGCTGCTGGTTCTGCCGACGATCATCATCGCGGGATTTTTGGCCGGCGGCCTGTGGGCCTCGATCCCGGCATTGCTCAAAACCAAACTCAAAGTCGATGATGTGGTTTCAACTCTGCTGCTAAACTATGTCATGATTCACATCATGGGAGCGCTGCTTTTTGGACCCCTTCAGCAGCCCGGCTCCAGCTGGCCGCGATCGTCGGCGATAATAGAGGCCGCTTGCTATCCCATCTTGATGCCGCGTTCGCGCTTTCACATGGGTATCATTATTTCCTTTGTGGCGATGCTGATCATCTGGTTTATCAATAAAAAGACCACCTTCGGCTACCAGGCCAAAGCGGTCGGCACGAACATCCGCGCTGCGCATTTTGGCGGGATTAATACCACTTCGGTGATCCTGTGGACCGCCTTAATATCCGGCGGCCTGGCGGGTCTGGCAGGGGTGGGCGAACTGTGCGCCCTTCAATACCGGTTGATCATGGATATTTCCCCCGGCTACGGATATTCCGGCATCGTCATCGCCATGCTGGGCAACCTTCATCCGGTAGGTGTATTGTTTTCATCCCTTTTTTTCAGTGTCATTATCGTGGGTGCCCAGACCATGAGCCGCATGACCGGCGTGCCCACCTATATTGCCGAGGTCATTCAGGGAATGGCACTAATGGTGATGCTCATCTTTTTACTGTTTACGGAATACAAAATTAAGGTGCAGCGCAAATGACAGCTGAATTCTTTGATCTTGCTTTTATCTCCGGCCTCATGGGGGCAACCATGCGCATGGCCACCCCGATCATATTCGCGGCCCTGGGTGAAATCTTAACCGAACGGGCCGGCGTGCTGAATCTGGGCATTGAGGGCATCATGCTGATGGGCGCCATGACCGGTTTTCTGTTTACCTTTTCTACCGGCTCTATCTGGTTCGGCGTGTTTGCCGCGGCCTGCGTGGGCATGCTCCTGGGATTTCTGATGGCCCTATTGTCGGTGAACCTGGGACTCAGTCAGCATGTTTCCGGATTGGGCATTACCCTGTTTGCAACCGGCCTGGCCATGTTCATTTATCGACTGCATTTTGGTTCGCCCACCGTGCCCCCGGTTATTCAACCCTTTAAACAAGTGGCGCTGCCCGTGCTTTCAAAGATTCCGGTGATCGGCCCGGGCCTGTTCACCCAGTATACCCTGACCTATATAGCCTGGCTGTTGGTACCGGCCCTGTCGATTCTGCTGTATAAGACTACTATCGGATTAAAAATTAGAACGGTCGGCGAAAATCCGGTGGTGGCCGACACCGTCGGCGTCAACGTGACACTGACCCGTACCCTGTGTCTGGTTGCCGGTGGCGCCCTGATGGGTATCGGCGGGGCATTTCTGACACTCGCGCATCAAAATATGTTTTTAATCGATGTCATCGGCGGTCGCGGCTGGGTGGCGATCGCTATGGTCATTTTCGGCAACTGGAACCCGCTCAAAGCCGCCATCGGCGCCCTCATCTTCGGCTTTCTAGATGGCCTGCAGCTCAGACTCCAGAGCGTTGGGGTTGTCCTTTCTTTCCACCTGTTTTTAATGATTCCCTATCTGCTAACCATCATCGCGCTGATCGGCGTTTCCAGAAGGGCGGCGGTACCGGCAGGCCTGCTAAAGCCCTATCGCAGAGAGGAAAAAGGAGGATAACGGATTCGTTATTTGTTATGGGTTATTCGCTATTGGTTGAGGAAAGCGACTGTCAACGCATTTTTTCTAAGATCGAGGCAGCATAAGTAATTATTTAATTAACTAATAACAGATAACAAATAACTTCTAATCAAGCGCTTGGCGCTTGATTAGAGTTTAAGATAGGGGCGCACCTGTGAGAAGATCTCCGGGTGTTCGTTTTCGAGTCGGGTAAGAAAAGGTGCCGAACGCACGATCGGGCTCCAGAGTGAGAAATCTTCGCGCTCAAAATCCATTCCCACCGCCAGCATGTCACTGAGGGTTTCAATCAAATGTTCTTCGGGCTTGTAAATCGAATCGCCGATATCACCCACCCAGCATAGCGGTGTCCCCTGATAGCGGTCTTTCAAATCGTGATAAAAATGCTGGGTGGTGATGGTGCGCGGTTGGAGTCCCAGGTCGGTAAAGGGCAAAGTTACCCCCACAGCGGCCACTTCAATAAGGGCGCCGTTGAAGACCGGAATTAACTCTACGCCGTGATCGCGGCAGATCTCGCAGATTCCCTCGAGGCCCTCAAGGCTGGCACAGACCGGAAAAAGAAATATCTTTTGAGGGCGATGGTTCTTCAAAGCTTCGTCCACAAAATAGGTCAAGGTCTGTCCCGATGCAATGCATTCCTCCATGATGATCCAGGTATCATCCGGCCACCAGTCACCCACAAAGGAGCTCTCCACAATGTTCCAGCCGCGAAAACCGTCACGATCTTCAACCCGGGTGAGCTTTATATAAGTGGTGTCCAGAAGCCCGGAACGTTGCAACGGCGGATTGGCATCCAGCAGGTCCAGCGGGCGACCGCCCCACAGGATCACATATTGCGCCACCTTGCCATCGAACATCCTCTCAAAAAGGCGAATCATGTCGTGGCCCACCTCTTTGATCATCAGAAATTTTTCCGGCCCGCAGGCCTGACGATTGAGTAAAAATTCCTCACCGGCCCCCCGTCCGGGAAAATCAACCACGTAGATCCGCTCTGGCAGGCACCGGTCCCGAAAATCTTCATGTTGCGTAATCGACTTTATAAGCCAGATGTCCTTGCCTGCCCGTGACATGACGATTTCACCCACATCTTCCAGATAAATGCGGTCGGCACCGGTATCCTGTACCATGGGATAGCTCCTTTCCCGATTATGCGGTGTCTCAGAGGAAGAAATCGAATTTCGGGCTGGAATATAAGATAAAGCGTTGGATGTGTCAAATCAGAAAAAAGGGCAAGTCTTCGATGAAAGCTTGCCCTTTTCCTTAAATTTAATGCGGTGGCTAAACTACTTTAACATTAACAGCATGAGCGCCCTTGGGTCCTTCTTCTATTTCAAAGGTAACCTGATCACCTTCGTTGAGAGACCTGAAACCGGATGCATCGATTCCGGTATGATGGACAAAGACATCCGGGCCATCTTCTTGCTCGATGAAACCATAACCTTTACGGTCATTAAACCATTTTACAACACCATTTGCCACTGTGACACCCCCTTTGTTTCTGTAATTACCATAGTCCCATACTTCAGGATGCCACCCGGACGAATGGATCTTTCCTGCAGAATGAAACCAGCCTTCAATCAAAACAGACCCTGATCAATATATAAATTATAAATTCATTTTCCCATCAAAATCAAGTACTTTATTTAATACAACCGATTTCAGCGGCCAGCAAAGCCCTGTTAAATGCTGGTTTTTCCACTACCTGCACCGCAATGGGTAACCGCTTACCTACATTTTAGCCATTTTTTTTCACACGAATAATATGCTTGCCGGCAGACATGGTTATAAGTAATTATAATTATTTGTTATTTATAACTTTTTACTTTATCTTCGACTTTTGCATGGATATTGCAGATCCCATCTTGTAAAGGGTCCAAAGTGCGTCAACGTTTCCCGACCGGGTTCGTTTTCGCCCCCTGAGGAATTGTATGAACAAGCCAAATATCCGCCTTAAGGCCTGCCCGCCAGCAACCATACTGTAGGATGTCATTGCCGGTTTTTTAAATAACCTGCAAGCTATCTGTATTCACCATGATCTATCGTTGAAACCATTTGCACTGTCGTTGAAACCATTTGCAATGGAGCGAATTGACATGAACCAACCCGGCAAGAAAACAAATGAATCAAAACCAGGCCGCCCTGAGGCGCCTTTACAAGACCCTTTGGTGGAGAGACGAACAGGGCGTGACCGCAGAAAAGGGATTGATCGACGCAGCGGGTTCGACCGCCGGCGGGATTTGAATCAACAGGTATCCGAACGAAAAAACATTACGGAGGAATAAAACGATAACAAAGGGGATGATGGTAAATTCATCATATCCTAACAAAGACTGCTTATTATAGCGCAAAAGCGGAAAGGAGCAACATGGCACAATATGTTATTGCCAGCAATCGGTTCGAAAACAAATATCGACACCTGAGAAAAGCCGACGGCCATCTGAGGGCCGAAATAAAGATAAGCCGCAACGATCTGGGCTACCAGTTTAAGCTGCAGGAGATGGACGATCACCAGGGTTGTTTTTTTATCAATGAAAATTCTGCTGTGTTAAACATTCTCAACGTCGGCACTGTCCTGGATATGAAATATTGGACCGCTGAAAAAATTAGACTGGTCAAATATGTTCGCGCGCAAATAAAAGATATTACCAAGCAGAAGCATGAGCCCTTTAAGGGGCATTATAAAGTCGGCCTTTCCATATTGCAGATGAAGGGCTTAAGAAGAGTGAACCCAACGGATCGCTTATTGAAGGCGCGGGCTGAGGCCGAAGCATTAATGTCTGCTTAAGGTTGTTGTTGATCCCGGGATGGCATTGTTTAAGCGATGCCGTCTCAGGGCCTAAGAAAAAGCAAGCTTGACTGCATTATCGAGTTGGCTTGCATATTACCAAAATTGATCGAAGGGGGGAGTAACCATTATTAAGATATTACTCATCGTCGTTATCATCGCCGCGATATATTGCATCGGCGCTGCCATCGCCTGCTTAATTGTGGCAGCCCGAGAAATGGAATTGCCCGATATTGAAGATATCGAGATCGGAGAATAATAGACTAAAGCAAAAGCTTTAATGTTAGCCCTGCTGCGGAATTCCTGACTGTACTGGCGGCACCTGCAACAGGGGACAGTTGTCGTGTTGCTTAAAACTAGCCTTTCTATGTTCTTGACGGATCGTGTAAATCTCTGTTAGATCTTATTTTCAAGTGCCCAACGGGAGGTAGCGATGCGTCAGATTCTTATTATTTTTGCTGCGGTTGTTTCTATTTCATCATTACCGTTCACTTCACAAGCAGAAGAAAAGCACGGGCGAATTTTTGCCGGCGCCGGTGTAAGCTATGTTGTCGAGCGCTTCGATGATGGCGACCTGAAGGAGTTTCCCGGCAACTCCAGCATTGACAATTCATGGGGTTTTAATGTCTTTGGCGGCTACTGGTGGATTAAACACCTGGCCTTTGAAGGCAACTTCAACTGGTATGCCGACTTCGAAGGTCAGACGGCAATTATCGGCGATTTCGATATTAGCATCTGGACGGCCATGCTGGACGTGCGGGCATTTTCCCCCTCTTTGTGGCAGGACAGGATATTTCCATACGCCAGAGTCGGGGGCGGCTGGATGGATGTCGATATCGACGCCAAGACGTTTGATTCCAGCGACTCGGACTTCGCTTACAACGTCGGCCTCGGTGTCGATTTCTTTGTTACCCACAAACTGAGTCTCGGACTCGACGGCAAACACGTGTGGGGAACCGGCGATGTTTCGGAATTCAACCACGTTACGTTTACACTTAGGGCAGCGTATCATTTTTGAATCTTGCATGAAAATAGATGAGATTTTTCAATTCATACCTAATCCCGATAGTATCTTTTTTATTTCTCATCTATTTTCACCCAATGGGCGAGCCGCAGGCTTCCATCTGCTGCGTTTTTCAGCGTGAGGCATAGTAGACTATAGCCTCGCCCGGAAGTGCCTTGCATATGAAAACCTGCAACCCGTGCAAGTATCAAAAATCATTTTTGAATCTTGCATGAAAATAGAAAGGTTTGAGGCATCAATATGAGAGGTATTGTAAACGTCATGTCTGGGATCTGCGGTATGATTACAGAAATCCGGGCCACATCCCAGGATCCATCGGGGTTTGTCACCCTGGATATCAACACCAGATGTGAAAGTATTCAACAACTGGCCGATGTGCTGAAGATTGTCAATCCAGAAGAAGAGGTTTCCTATAAAGGAAAAGGGCCCAAAACGCTGCGCATGGCAGCCGAACACTGTAAGCACGCCGCATGCCCCGTTCCGTCTGGTATCATCAAAGCAATCGAGGTGGCAGCCGGTCTGGCGCTGCCGAAGGATGCCAGTATTAAGGTGACTCAAGAAAAATAAGAAGGGTTAAGCCCGTAACCCGCTGACCGGTTTGCCGGCTAACACGTCATCTTGCAGCAACAGGGCTGGAAAGCTATGAGACTGGGACGATCAAAAGATTGCTAGCTTTCCGGCCTCCAAGCCTTCCAGCTTTCTGGTTTCCTGGGAAAAAGATCCTATGATTAATTTCGATTGGATCAACAGACCAACTTAAATCAATCGGGACGGAAACCGATAAATGACCTATAATTTTGATCCGGACAGATGGTATGATGATGAGCGCGGTATTCTGGATGCCCGCTTAAAGGCCGGCGAGATAGGTGCCCAGGAATACAGGGAGGCCCTCTCAGAGCTCGAGCGTCGCTATGATGAGATGCTGAAGCGCCTTGACGGTACCTATCAGATCCCCACATCAAACCGTACAGACAGGTAAATTTTAGCGCTTGCCGCCAACTCGTTGTTTCTTTTCAACAGTATTAAAATCGGCATCGGTTCGCCCATTCCGGCCTTGACCGATGGACTCGACGGCTTTGATCAGCCTGATCGGCTCAACTTCATCTGATTCATCATCCTGAAGGCTCGTTAGATAATAATCCACATTTTCATCCTGGTTTGAAGTGATGCCGAAATCATCTAACTTCTGTAAATAAAAATCATCAGGGGCTCTGGGCACGTTAAACTGATAGGGCGCCACCAGAGTTGTCATATCCGACTCGTTGCCCACTTCATCCAGGGCCGTGATACCAAAAACGATGGGTCCACCATCGGGTACGAAGGAATCCACGTCATCGGGCAAAACAATCTCAGTTATATTCCCCAGGGTGACGCACTTGGAATCGTAATTGACTTCACCGCCTTCGGACCAGTAAAGTTTGTATCCGACAACCTGGGCCGACTCGGATGCTGACCACTTGAGCCTTCGTTTTTTTATCTTGGCCATGCTGGTGCTCCTTATCGTCGAGTGGCAATCTGACACCACATCGTATATGCCGCCATCATTTCGTCAACAAAATGATGAGGTCATACAGATCAATGGATTGTCTGCTTGTTTACCGGGTCGGTTAATGGATCAACTATATCCATCACTCCAGAAAGGCTTGACACCGTATGTTTCCTGCGGTGCTGTCACCGGCTCCGGCTCTATATTTTTAGACTGCTGATTTGCCTCCAGAAGCGTGACCTCTTCACATAGATTTTCGATTTCATTCGCAGCTTTGCTGCCGGGTGCGTATTGCATGACAGAAACACCGGAGGTCATCGCGTCAATATAGGCAACGCGCTGGCAAAGTTCGGTATCCAGGATATCCATATCAAAAATTCCCAGAGACTGTCGTGCCTGTCGGCCCACCCGAGTTCCCGGTATTTTTCGATTGATCAGAAGCTTGACATCTAGATCCGGGTTTTCTTCCCGGGCGGTATCGATCATTTCCAGGGTACCCTTACACGACCAGATGTCGAGCGAACTGGGGCTTAAAGGAACGATGGAAAGTTCTGCCACCGCCAGAATCGACTTTGTGATGTCGCCAATGGCCGGTGGTGCATCGATGACCAGGTAATCGTATTCTTGGGAGAGCGCTTCGATTTCATCTTTGGTAATCGGTTCCGGATGGTGCAGGACTTCAAAAGCGGTGTTGTTCTCAACAGCATGCCATTGGGTGGCACTGCCCTGCGGGTCCGCGTCAATAAACAGCAGTTTATAATTCTTTCTTTTCAAACTGGCTGCAAAGTTGATCGCAGAAGTGGTTTTACCGACGCCCCCTTTCTGGTTAACAAAGCTAACAATCATCGTCTCCCTCCTCTCGTGGAATTAAAAATGCGAAGTGTCTTTGCCTCTGCTTGGATTCTGCCTCGGACAGTGTCAGCATCCCCCCTTGGATAATTGTTGATGCCTGACGCCATCTCGCATATCGGCGTGAATACAGGGACTCCCATACACCGCCGGTCGCCGGATGTCAATACCAAAACACATTATATGGTATAATTTAACAATTTCCTCATCTATATATAGTAGGTATAGGTGCTGGGAAATGCCTGTAAAGGAGGGCTAAATGCAGGGTGAAAAAAGGCCAAAACCATCTAACAGCTCTTTCAGCAATTAATTCAAATCAAAACATTCGTAATTGTCGCTATTACAGGAGGTACTTAGAATCCGCTCCAGTTTGCCGAATACAAATTCTAAGTAATACATGAACCGATCCTGACCGAAATGATAGACCCAGATGGGGCCTTTGTCTTCCCTGCTGGTGATCTCCAGCGGGTCGCCACATGCTTCCCGGACAGATCGGTCAGAGTCGCCAACGGCTATTACCCCGCCAGGGCATCGATAGGTAGACTGATCAGACAAAGACCAGTAATCGATGGCAACTGCATTTGGTGTGAAAATGGTTACAAACGCCAATAAAGCCCAGATAAAACAACTATTTTTTATCATTGTGGCCCCACCCTTTCTTCGCAGCTCATTTTTGATTTGGCCGCCGGGACTGAAAATATACTATCTATCAACATAACGCCAGGTTGCTAAAAATCAAGCATCGTCGCAATGCGCAACCGCATCACGATCATTGAGCTTTTTTGCCGGAAGCCTGCTCAACCTCCAGATTGTTTATTTTACGGTTGAGTCGCTCGATTTCTGCTTCCAGAACAGACACGCGCTGGTCGGTTGCCTGGTTCTCAAGCCTGATTTGATGAAGTTGAGCGTTGAGGCAATCGTCAAGACACGCGATATAGCGGGCAAAAAAGTCCATTTGATCTTTGTAGGCCGGCAGCCGGCAATCACATCCTGCAAGTGCATTGTCGGCTGCAAAAAGGAGAGCGAGTATAAGTAGGGGGATAAGGGCTATTGCCTTCATGGGTGTTTCTCCAATGCATCAGATCGTTATCAGCAAACGCGAATCCACCTGAATAACGTCATAATCGAGGTCAAAATTATGCCATCATTATCCCTTCGCACCCGGACGCGCCGTCAGCCTCGTTCTCGTTAGTGACGGCCGAATAGCTAACCTAATGGGGCTCGCGATATAAGGCCAGCACTCCGGACCGGGCCAATTTCTTTACACCCATTGGCTCCAGCAGCCGTATAAGGGCATCTATTTTTTGCTGCCTGCCGGTGACTTCGATAATGAAGTGGGTAGAGCCGGTATCAACAATCCGGCCTCTGAAGGTTTCGATGATTCTTAAAATTTCGCTGCGGTCTTTTGGCCTGGCCTTTACACAGATCAGGGCCATTTCACGCTTGACGGCATCCTCTCCCGTCATGTCCCGCAATTTGATCACATTCACAAGTCTGCGCACCTGCTTCATGATCTGCTCAAGCATGTCCGGGTTTGCCTTCGTCGATATGGTGATGCGCGACATTTTCGGGTTGGCCGTCGGCGCGCCGCAGATGGTTTCAATATTGTAACCCCGGCTGGCAAAAAGACCTGCAACCCGTGCCGTCACGCCGGGTTCATTTTCAACCAGCATGGTCAGAATGTGCTTTTCGTCTTTCATTCATCCCCCTTCGGTCAACAATTGCAAATGCTTCATCTTCCGGTGGTAACCCCAGTTCCACATATCAAATACAACCAGCGATATCAAACGCAGAGAAACTTTTCGATTCCATTCCGAACGCGGGGCGCTGAGAAGGGGCAAAAAGACAAACAGATGGGATCCGCGCTGGTTTCGCGGCCGAATCCTCACGGCCGCAAATTAAGACTCGGTTTATATAGCAACAAAGATAAGATGTCGGTAGGGAATTCATCTTACAGGATGCCGGTCAGGCTTCCCAGATGTCAGGCGTTTGCTTGTTCATCGTATAATATTCAATCCGGTAAGGGGCGATCTTGCAGACCACATAATTGGGATCATCGGGACCTGTAAAAATCGGCTCAAGCATGTCATACCAGACGGTTTGTTTGGTCTCGGGGTCTTCAAGGATCTCAGCCCGTCCTTCGACCTGCAACCAGGAAACAGCGTTTTGCATATCACCGACACCCAGGGTCAGATGCACTTCCGGATTATCGGTAATCTGGCTCACTTTGCGGGAGCCTTTAAAGGTCGCAAACCAGATGTTCATCTGGTCATCCGCGCTGACTACTACATAGCGCGTCCACGGCTTGCGCTCGTCGGTTACGGTGGCAAAAGAAGCCAAGGTGTGTGTCTTGATCTTCTCCAGAATTTTGGCTTTCAGGTCACTCATGAGGTCTCCTTTTTATCGGGGAATGGATTGATGCCCTACTATGTTTACGCACCCGGAAGATGTCAAGAAGATACTTGAAAATAAATGCAGCTTGATACATAACAAAGAAAAGAGAAGAAAAGCGCTGTACATAAACGACCACAAAGGGGCTTTAAAATGCTTTCAGAATTTTATAATGAGGTTCTGGCGTTTGGGCCGGTTGCCGTTTTACCGCAGAATTTGAACAACAAATGGATTCAGCGGTTGCAGAAAATGGCCGATACTTTTTTGGACAGCAATTTCAATTTGCAAACCTGTACCGATGCAAAGGAAGTCGGTGATCCGGTTTTGGCTGCCTGCGTTTATGAAATATTGCGATATCAGTATGCAGATCAATCTGATCTGACGCCCAAGGAAATGGCGGAGAAGATGGTCATTTACGCCCTTTCGATTACAATGGAATCGATCAATAGAAATGACAATTTTGGGTTGAAGCCGCCGAATCTCGATAACATCCTTTCGATGGATCGAATCCTTTCCTATAAATCGATTCAACCGGAATTTATACAATTACTCAAGGATGCCTGCATTATTCGCGAATCGGAAAAAGGCTGGTTTCGAAATATTAAAGAGAAGCTGATTAGCGGGATAAAGGGCGCCTGATAAACATCTACCCTGCCCATTCGTTTTGATGGAGTTGCGGCAGCGCTTGGAATTCGGGTACGGAGACAGCTCTAATATTGCACACGGATCAGGACTTCATTGCGGCGTAAAAACCAGGGCATAAAGGGCGGGTCATAGCGCGCCCAAACCGGTTGGCCTACCGGCTTAAGCCCGCGTTTGGTAATTGCTGCCTGCAACAGGGCTTTATTCTTTTCAAAGCGTTTCTGACTCCAGGTGCCCGAATAGCGGATGGCGGCCATCAGATAGCCGGGCTCTTCTTTTAGTTGCACAAGTCCATCCAGTGGCTTGGGAAGCGTGTCCATGGTGTATTCGGCCGGCATTAAAAAGGTAATCCGCCACCGGCCCTGCGACTTTTCCTGGGTCACCGGAGCGGTCATGGCAATTTTTTCAGATTCGGCTTCCTGTGTTACCGGGGCTGTCATGGCAATGTTTTGGTTTTTGACATTGTTGCCATTGATGTAATCATATAGACGGCGAAAGCCAACATTGCCGACTGCTTCAAAATCTCCCGCCACAAATGTCTCGGCGACGATATGCGGTGCGTACTGTCTGAGCTCAAAATTTTTGTCACTCTCAACAACCTGATATTTTGCTTTTTCAATGGCCATGGCCTCAACGGCAAATAACAGTAGAAACGTCATAAAAACGTATCGTGCTATCCGTGCTGCAAGGCGGTGCGCTTTCATTTGCAATTAAACCTCCCTGACGTAGTTTATGAATTTGAATTTTTAAGATTTATTATCAGCTTCGTTATGATGTTACACGCGAAAACATAGGTATGATTTAGAGCGCTTCAAGGTTAAAAATGATTTAAATGCTGACATCAAGGGGAAGTCAATTTGGAATTATGGAGGACAAAATGGTTGCCAAAAAGAATATCGTCGACTTTTACTGGGATCCGATCTGCCCCTGGTGCTGGATTACCTCGCGCTGGATGATCGATGTCGGGCGTCAAAAACAGATTCAGGTCAATTGGAAGCTGTTTAGCCTTAAGATCATAAACGCCAAGCGGGATATACCCGAACCGTATAAGACGCTCCATGAAATGGGTCTGAAGGCCCTGCGGGTTGCTGCAGCAGTGCGCAAAGCGTATGGCAATGACGGTCTGGCAAAAATATATACAATCATGGGTACCCACTACCACCATGACGCGGAAGATATTGATACGCCCGAAGATCTGGCAAAAATCCTTGCAGCCGGCGGTTATACGGCCGACCTGGCAAAAGCTGCAACCGAGCCTGAGTGGGATAAAACTATTCAAGCGGATATGGACCGTGCACTTGCCAAAGTCGGTACGGATGTGGGCGTGCCCCTGATTGTTCTTGACGGCGGCGACGGACCGGGTTTTTTCGGTCCGGTCTGCAGTCCGGCCCCGACGGGAAAAGCAGCCGTAGCCCTGTGGGATGCGATTATTATTGCCGGCAGAACGCCCGGCTTTTATGAGCTTAAACGCACCCGTGAGACCGATCCCCAGTTCGCTGAACGGCCTAAAATTTAGCGGGTGCCAGAAGTCGCCTGACACAACCCACCGATGTGCTCAGCAACACAGTCAGACGCGTCGTCAGCGGATGCTGAAGCCAGCCATTGTGCAGTTGAATCCGATTGTTTACCTCATCCTGGTCGATTGCCATAAATTGGCTGCGCAGCGCCGGATACTGCAAATACAGGTTCAGGCGCTCATTAAAATCGGCTTGCTGATATTGTGCGAGTGGAGTGGGGATATCATTTGCCATTGTCTTATCCTCCTTAAAAATGATTTCGCTGATGCGAAAACGGTTCTTTAGTTATTTTTCCGCTAAACCTGACAGCCACATTAGCGCTTGACAGCCGGATGTTAAAGTGGCACATATGACATATTAAAGTTGAATTACGCCACAAGAAGGAAAAAATGAATGAAAAAAGTCATCATTATGGCCATGTACAATACCATGGCGTCGTGCGTCACCGGACCGCTGGATGTGTTTTACCAAGCCGGTGTCCTGTGGAACTATTTTCACGGCGAAAAAATCACGCCCTATTTTGATGTCCAAACAGTGACCAGTGACGGCAGCCCCGTGAAATGCCTGAGCGGAATCCGCTTGCTGCCGGATGGTTCGATCTATGATGTAACGGATGCGGATTTGATCATTATCTCATCGATTCTGGACATCGATAAAACACGGACCTATCAGGGAGAGGTGATCGAGTGGTTAAAAGCGCAATATCACCGGGGGGCGCAAATTGCGAGCATTTGTACTGGTGCTTTTGTACTGGCTGAGACCGGTTTGCTTAATGGTAAAACGGCAACCACTCACTGGGGCTTTGCGGGCCAATTTCGCAAACGCTATCCCCAGATTGATTTGAAACCGGAACGCTTGGTAACCGACGAAGGGGACCTTTTTTGTTCGGGAGGGTACAATGCCGGAACGGATCTCTGCCTCTATCTAGTGGAAAAATACTGTGGGCATGAAATTGCGCTGCAATCTTCCAAATCTATGATAGCCGATATCGGCAGAACCACCCAGGCGCCTTATGCCATCTTCGAGTTTCAAAAAGATCATAATGACAACCGCATTTTAGCGGTGCAACAATGGATCGAGGACCGTTTCAGCCAGGAGCACAGTTACGACCAACTGGCGGATAAATTCGGTATGAGTCGGCGCACATTTGAGCGGCGTTTTAAAGCCGCAACCGGAGACACGCCGCTATTTTATTTGCAACGCATCCGGGTGGAGGCCGCCAAACGCATGTTGGAAAATGGCGGGCTGTCCTTCGATGAAATCACCTATCAGGTCGGCTATGAAGACAGCAGTTCGTTTCGCAAGGTTTTTTCAAAACAAACTGGATTACAACCCAGCGCATACCGCAAAAAGTTCCAGCGAATTTAATTTGTTGTAGAGATTCGTACATAAAAATCATGAAGGACGGGTTGGAGATGGCCTCATGCAAACCCGCTTAGTCAGGATAAACAAAAAATACTAACCACGAAGAGCACAAAGAAATATAAAAATAACCCTAGATTTATAAAACCTTTGTTATCTTTGTGCCTTTGTGGTGATTTCGCTATAGATCAAAAAGGATCAGATTGGTGCAAAAATTAACCTTAACCCGGACTGTTGGTGCTGAAGATCCTGCGACCGCCTGTGAATTTCTGGCCGTGTTCACGCCCCTTTCCAAAAACCGCATCAAAGACGCCATGGCTAAGGGTGCTGTCTGGTTGAAAAAATCGATACACGGCCAGCAACGCATTCGACGCGCCAGCACGGCTCTCAAGCCGGGCGATCGGATTTCGATTTATTACGATGGCGCTTTGCTGGCGAGAATCCCTCAAAGAGCGCAACTGATCAGCGATCAAAAACGATTCAGCGTCTGGCTCAAACCGGCCGGTCTGCTGTCACAGGGCACAAAATACGGAGATCATTGTGCCCTTTTGAGACAGGTTGAGCAGGAGTATCGCTCCCAAAGAAAGGTCTATCTCGTTCATCGCCTTGACCGGGAGGTATCCGGTCTGGTGCTGCTGGCCCATGATCGCGCCGCTGCGGCTAAGTTGTCCGATTTATTTCAGAAACAGCACATTATCAAACGCTATGCGGCTCGGGTAAGGGGAAATCCAGCCAAATCCATGCCCGGTGGCGTCATTGATTTTGACCTGGACGGCAAACCGGCCACCACCGAATTCAGGGTTGAGATCTATGAACCGGCAATCGATATCAGCACCGTTTCCATTGTCATGGGTAGTGGTAGAAAACACCAGATTCGTCGCCATTTTGACATGATCGGCCATCCGGTGATGGGTGATCCTCGCTACGGTAAGGAAAATAAGAATTTGGAGGGGCTGCAACTAGTGGCTACGGGACTTGAATTTCAGTGTCCTTTTAATAAGGAAAAACGGGTGTTTAAAACCGCTGCTGAATTTTAGCCGGTGATCGACAAAAGCAGCAAGAAGCAGGGGCTAAACCTCAAATGAATTGAAGCGCAGGTGCTGCTAGTCTATTACTAGCAAGGCTCCTAGTATACCATGTCCTGGACAGTTTTTACGGCTAGTGACCCAATATAATACCGCTCCCGCGACCCACCCCGATACCAAACCCGCCGGTAGGCCTGTCATCATCCCGCAGCCATGGCATGTCGGTATAAATAGAGACATATTGATTTTGGTCATCTATTTTCAGACTTCTAACATATAGGCTTGAGAACCAATAGCCGATTTGGTTTCCCGAGTGATCATGGATATAGGACCCGAAAGGCGGTGCATAACTGACCGCAGAAAACTTGATCAGGCTAATAATTTTTTCAAGTTTATCCGAGCGCGGGTCAAATTCTACCCACATATTGCCCCCCAGGCGATAACTGTTTTGCAGGGCGACGACAGCGTAAGGATTATTTTCCCGATTCAGGTAGTAATAACGGTGTTCCGGGTAAACGTGAAAGGTCTCAAAAGCCTGGGTGACATCCCGGCTGTTTTTCAGGTAGCCGTAATTTCGGCTGCACAACCGGCCAATAATAGTACAGCTGAGCACGTTAAAAGCCGGATCATCGATATCAGGTTCTTACGGCAATTCGTCCTTTTGTCTTCAGGCGTCAGCATGGCTTCTCCCTGATTGCGGCATCACTTTCGCCAGTAATACCATCGCTTCTGACTGCGTCAATACGTCGTAGCCAATCGTGCGTGCTATTTTCTGGTCTTCAGGGCCAATATACCCCCAGGCGGCAAGGAGCGGTATGAGCATTTTTTTTTGCCGATTTACGCTTTGATCAAGCTCTTGCAGGTTTTTTAATGAATCGTCTAAAAAATAATAGGTTCCAGCCCTAAAGTGCTGCTGGATGAGCTGCATGTTATCGACCTTGGAAGCCCCGTTATCACCGCTGTAAATGCTTTCGGACGGAATCTTAAGTCCGAAATGTCGGCAAAGCCGTTCGGTGGCCGAACGGTTTTTGTTGGTTACGATGGCGAATCCGGGGGGATTGCGGCGTTCAACAAGCGCATCCCAAAAGGGCTGAAAGGGCCGATGCAAGTTCGTCCAGCCGGCGGTGTCGCGTTCGATAAATTCCTGTCGCGTTTCGTAAACTTGCCTGGAACGCCGGGCGACCGGCGTGGTGGCTTTTCCAATGATCGCCTGGTATTCTTCGGTTTGCAAAATGATGTCAGCTCCGCTGCGATAGTTTTTCAGACACCAGTTCATCAGCAGGACACCATCTCCGATCGGCTGAACATGAAAGCGGTTGCGCCGAAATAATCTAATCAGCGCCTGCGGCAAATCAACCAGAGACATCACGTGTTGACCGGTAGCCGTGTTGTAGACCGTTAGAATCACTTCATCGAGGGAGTCGATCAGGACCCCGTCAAAGTCCAAAATCAGCATGTCCTGGTATTCCTTTGCCGTAAAAGTTTTGTCATTTCTAGATGGGCGAATAGCGCTTTAATTGTTGCGAATTTAATAGGATCGTGGAAATATTGCAACAATTGTCGCTTTAAATGCCGGTTCGCCACCAAGACACCAAGACCCAAAGAAAGATTTTGGCTAAAAGGTTTTCATTGAGTCTTTGTGTCTTAGGGTCTTTGTGGCAATCTTCCGATCTGACCCCTGAAACCCAAATTAATTAAGGAATTGCGAAATGCGGGCGGTCTGGCTTGAAAACCAGGTTCTGAGCTTTCGTGAGGACGTCCCGGTGCCCGGGCTACTCAAGGGTGAGGCCCTTGTCAAAGTACGTTTGGCAGGCATTTGCGGTACTGATCTGGAGCTCGTGAAGGGCTACTATCCGTATTGCGGCATTCCGGGGCATGAATTTGTTGGTGAAGTCGTTCAGGCCCCAGCTGCACCCCGGCGAATCGGGCAGCGGGTTGTGGGGGACATCAATATCGCCTGCGGCGAATGTGCGGATTGCCTGGCATCCCGCCACGGACATTGTAAAAACCGCCGCGTACTGGGTATTAAAAACCACGACGGGGCCTTTGCTGATTATCTGAGTCTGCCGCTGCAAAATTTGATTCCAATACCGGAGACGGTATCCGATGCAGCCGCTGTTTTTACAGAACCGCTGGCAGCTGCATTGCAAATCCAACAACAGATTCAGATCGGTGACGTCGACAACGTGCTGGTGATCGGCGCCGGCCGACTCGGACAGTTGATTGCCCGCACCCTGGCATCGGTGGCCGGCCAATTGACCGTTGTAGCTCGGCACCCGAGCCAGCAGGTACTTCTAACGGCACACGATATTGACTGGATTCAGGAAGACGGCATCCGCGACCGTTCTTTTGATATTGTGATCGAAGCCACCGGTTCGCCTGACGGTTTTGCAATGGCCCGCCAAGCAGTTCGGCCCCGGGGAACCATTGTCCTCAAAAGCACTTACACGGACACCAACGGGGCAAAGTGGCCGTTTCAGCTTTCATCCCTGGTGGTCGATGAGATCACCCTGATGGGATCGCGCTGCGGGCCAATGGCAGCTGCACTCGATCAGCTCGAAAAAAAACAGGTGGACCCCACAGGGCTCATTGCGAAACGCTATTTTCTGAATGACGCCCTGGCAGCTTTTGAGCATGCCGCCGCACCCGGTGCGCTTAAAATTTTATTTCAAATGGCACCATAACCCTTCGCCCCGATCCCTACCGAGGAGGAAAAACAAAATGAATGATCATAGTGACCCCAAAGATGCCACTTTAGCCGTTTGGGCCGGTGAAGACAGTCCGCACTGGGAAAACGCAACTCAGGTGCCGGTCGTCCATAGTGTTTCTTTTGGCTATGCTGACCTGGAGCACTGGGCAAAGGTCGGCCGCGGGGAAATCGACGGCCATATTTACAGCCGCAACACCAATCCGACAGTGCGCGCTTTTGAAGAAAAAATCCGTCGCCTCGAACGCGCCCAGGATTCTACGTCCTTTGCCAGCGGTATGGCCGCCATATCCAACACGCTGTTTACCTTGCTGGCTCCCGGCGATCGCATTGTTTCAATCAAGGACAGCTATGGCGGAACCAACAGAATTTTCCAGGAATTTTTGCCCCGTTTCAATATCAAAGTGACCCTATGCGACACCACCGATCAGGCCGCTATTAAAGCGGCCATTTCAGAAGGCTGCCAGGTTCTATATTTAGAGAGCCCTACTAACCCGACCATGAAAATCGTCGATATTGCCCAACTGGCAGCTGCTGCCCACCGTGTCGGCGCCCTGGTGGTGGTCGACAATACCTTTGCCACACCGGTTAACCAGAAGCCTCTTGAGCTGGGCGCTGACCTGGTCCTGCACAGTGCCACCAAGTATCTGGGTGGCCATGCGGATGCGCTGGGCGGGACGGTGTGCGGACCGCAGGATCATATTCGTCGCATTTTTCATTTCCGGGAAATCAACGGCGCCGCCCTGGATCCCATGGCTGCCTATCTGCTGCTGCGCGGCATGAAAACCCTGCCGCTTCGCATCGAGTGCCAGAATCAAAATGCGATCCAAATTGCCCGCTTCCTGCAATCCCATGCGGCCGTCGAGCAGGTTTTTTACCCCGGTCTGGATTCTCATCCGCAACATGACATCGCCCGGCAGCAGATGAAGGGCTTTGGCGGCATGCTCGCCTTTTCGGTCAAGGGGGGGTATGGGGCGGTAGCGCAATTCCTGCCGCGATTACAATTCGCCCATCGAGCCGCTAACCTGGGGGCGGTTGAAACAATTGTGGGACCACCGGCGACCACCAGTCACGTCGAGCTGAGCGCCCAGCAAAGAGCGGCCATGGGTATTCCTGAAAATCTGGTGCGGTATTCGGTGGGCATCGAGGATGCTAATGATTTAATTGAAGATCTGAAACAGGCATTGGATTCAATAGAGAGCGATGAATCGGCCTAAAAAAGTGCTAAAGTTCTCTTAAAAAATGGCCGATATATATGCTACGCGTGTTTCGGGAGACACGCTATGTCACCTTCTTTTACTAACTTCGGAATCTGGGGCGGGTCCTGAGGACTCGCCCCAGTTTTCTTTGTTTTGTATGAAAATTAATGAGAAACTTAAATTTTTTAGGGTATTAGCTGTTTTAAGGCAGCGGCCAGGATTGCGGCAGTTTTGCTGATGTACCCTTCCTCGCGCACTCCGCTCCAGGATAATTCCAGCTGTAAAGATTCAACTTGCGAAAAGGAATAGCCGTTTTTTCGGAACCACTGATTCATGTTACCAGCCGAATGGCCGCGAAATTTAGAGCGGCCGTCTGCAGCCAAAACCGTAAGCAAACCTCCGGTATTCAACCAAGACATCAGGCACGTGATGGTATCCGGGCTGGCGGTCATCCGATCCGGCAGACCGTATCCGATCAAGCAATCAATCGGTGCGCCGGCATTTAGGTTGCTGGCTTCGACCGCCGCACTTTTATCTTTCATGCCATGAACCCAGATCACCCGCGAGCGCTCACCCGGCGCGATGGTGGATTTGAGCATCTGAATAAAGGTTGGATGGCGTTTTGCCTGTTGGATACTGTTTAAATCCAATTTTTTACGGGGTGTACCGATATTGATAATGGCCGTGCAGGCCAAACGTTCAGCCGTCTGTTGAGTGACCCGGTCGGTGTTTTCATCGTCTTCTGCAAGCCCATGGGGCGCAACCAATACAATATCCGTTGACCCGGAAAGGACCCGTATATTCTCGTTGAGCGTCTTCATCTAAAAAATTTTAATGTAGCTTTTTAATTGCGGTTAACGATAAAAATTCCGATACTGACCAGGGTCAGGCTGATGATGAGGCGCAGCGTCAACGGTTCGCCGAGCAGCAGAACCCCGGCAAGAGTTGCAAACACCGGTGTCAAAAAGGTAAAGGCCGACAGCCGACTGACTGGATAGCTGTGAACCAGAAAGAACCATACCAGGTAGCTGATAAAGGCAACCAGAATGCCCTGATAGGCCAGCGAAACCCATATTAGCCCGTTAAGGTACCGAATCGGCGTTTCCTGATACATATAACTGAGCAGAAACAGAATGGGAATCGAAAACAGGGTTTGGTAAAAGAGCGTGTGATACGGTGACACAGCTGCAACCAGGCGGCGTTTGATCACGACCGTTGTCAAGGCCCAGAGTATGGCGGCAGAAAGCGCCAGCATGTCCCCGGCAAATTGATCGACCGAAGGCAGGCCCAGGTGCTGACTCAGCAAGACTAAAATGCCGGCGAAAGACAACATCATACCGGCTGCTTTGGCAATCGACAGACGGTCGCCGGTCAGGAAAAAATGAGCTCCCAAAGCATGGAAAAACGGCGAGGTGTAAAGCAGGATCCAGGCTGATGAAGCGGTGGTATATCGTATGGCCAGGTACAGAAGCCCGAATTCAGCGCCGAACAACAGGCCGATGAGCATACCGTCTTTAATATGGCCGACAAAAAGGGGTATTCGCCGACCGGCCATCCAGAATATCAAACAGATGGTGGCGATGAGGGATCGAAGACCGGCACAAAAAATGGGCGCAATGCCTTCAGTGGCATATTTCATCGCAACGGCATTCAAGCCCCAGATTAAACACAGCCCCGTTAAGATCACAACCGCTCTGGCATCGAGTTTATCGTGCGTCATTACCTTCGAATCCGTCATTCAATTTTCCACGTCCACAAGAACAAGCCTAATTTTACATACAAAAAATATTGCTATTTGTCACAGGGTAAGTGACAATGAGTTGCTGCGCGGTGCGATCGGGTGCCCGCAAAAATGTGACGAACACCCTGCTGCGCGATTACCAGCACCTGGATCTATGGTGCTATCAGGAGGGCCGCTATGCGAATAACCGTCTTCTGTCTGGTCATGTTGTTGCCGCTGGCTGTATTTGCCGGAACGATCGAACAAACGCAACATCTGGAATTAGCGGTTTCAAATCAGAAGGTCTTGCAGATCACATGCGCCGCCGGCTTTCTCGAAGTATACGGGGTTGATGGTACAAACCACATTAAAGTAACGGCGACCATCATCGTTGATGGCATCCCCCAAAACAAGTTTGTCGATTTTTTGGAGCGCCACGTGCTGCTGACACTCAAAAGGGAGGGTCGCAAAGCCTCTTTAGAATGCGTCTTTAAAAATCAAAAACAAATGGCCGCCGATGCGAAAATCGATGTGACCGTCGCCATCCCCAAGCATCTGCGGGTCCAAATAGTTGATGGTTCCGGTGGCATAGACGTCAGCGACCTGGATGCAGACCTGGTCATTCAGGATGGCTCCGGATCGATCCATATTAGAGATATTCAGGGAAATATAGATGTAGAGGATGGCTCCGGAAAAATTGATATCACTGACATCAGGGGAAATCTTGAAGTTAAAGACGGCTCCGGCAGCATCCAGGTCGTTCGGGTCAGTGGCGATGTGCGCCTGGTAGACGGCTCCGGGCAGATGATCCTGAAAGATATCGACGGCAATCTAACGATCCGGGACGGATCCGGTGGAATCGAAATTATCAACGTCACCCAGAACGTTCTGATCAAAGACGCCGGCAGCGGTACGCTTGAAATCGACGGGGTCAAAGGCAGAGTGACCACCTGGGGTTACGGCAACCAGTGAAATCATCCACAATAAAAACAAGCGGATAAAGATAATTCCGAAAAGAAATATAAATGAACCGGCTTCAAGGCCATCAGATTTTGTTCGAGGACCAGGCGTGAGGAAAAGAAAGAGCGCCGCTACATGCAGTAGGTCAGCAAATTTCGAGGACGAACACCGCAGTCATCGGGCAAAAGATGGCGGCATTGAAACTGGTTCTAAGAGTTAATATCTTCCCTGATAACATAATTCATATAATCCAAAAATTCTTCATCCTCACACATGCCTTTGTCCTGGCTATCGCTGATTTTCGCCACCGGTTTGCGATTGCATTCCACCATTTTTATCACAATCTGGGGCGCCACAAAGCCGCAATCGTTGGTCAGATTGGTTCCGATACCAAAAGAGGTTCCAATCTGATCGTGGAAACGGGCAAAAATGTCCACTGCGGTTTCAAGCGTCAGACCGTCACTGTAAATAGCGGATTTGGTTTTCGGATCAATTCGCATTTTCTGATAGTGGGCGATGAGCTTTTCAGTCCAATCATAAGGATCGCCGGAATCCTGCCGGCAGCCGTTAAAGAGCAGCGCAAAAAAGCGATCGAAGTCCTTTAAAAATTTATCAAAGCCCATGGTATCGGAAAGGGCAATGCCCAGCTCCCCTCGATACTCATCCGCCCAACATTGCAGGGCAACTTTCTGACTGTCCACCAGGCGGGGGCCCAGTTGCTGATGGGCCTGAAAAAATTCGTGGGCCATGGTTCCTATCGGTCTGATGCCGAGCTTCATGGCAAAGTGGGGGTTGCTGGTGCCCACCAGACGACCCTCACAATTGTCGATCAGGTAATGGAGGACTTCTTGCTGCCAGGCATACGAAGCCCGTCTGCGGGTGCCAAATTCAGCAAATTTAAATCGGTTTTCATCTACAGTGGCGGTGAGCAAAAAACGGACCTTGTCTTTCAGTCGCCGGCGGCCCTCTTTCTGCCAGGTGGTATCATCGACGCCGTGCAAACCGGAATACAGTTCGCTGATGATGGCCAGAACAGGTATCTCGAACAGAATGGTATTTAACCACGGTCCTTCAATATTGATTTGCAGGCGGTCATTATCAATAAATGTATCGATGTATTTTCGATTTAGTTGAAAAAGTCTCAGATATTCAATAAAGTCCGGCTTAAAAAACCGGATGCCCCCAAGATAATTCACCTCGTCATCGCTAAAACGTATCCCACACAGGCGGTCAATTTCAGCATCCACTTTTTCTTTAAACTCCTGCTGCGAAA
>JASFIV010000031.1:0-24896 GCA_050122475.1 Desulfobacterales bacterium
TGCCATCGACGGCGACTTTGAGCTGCCGCCTCTGGCGCAGCTGAGTATGGAAGATCAAATTTTTGTGGCCGCATTTGTCAAAAGCCACGGGTCAATCAAAGATATGGAAGAGCTGTACGGTGTCAGCTACCCCTCCATTAAAAACCGGCTCAAGCGCATATCAAAGGCTTTTGATTTTATCGATCTGACACCGGCGGATTCTGCCGGCGATATTCTTGAAGACCTTGAGAAAGGCAATATTACCTTCGATCAGGCCATAACGGCACTTAAAGAATGATACCCTGGTTGCTAAAAATTCAGTTTGGTGCTCATGATAAAAAATTCAGGCGGATTTGGATTCCACTGCCGCTGGTATATATCCCGCTGTTCATTCTGTCGATTGTGCTTTTGCCCCTGTTGCTCATTGCTGCTGTTGTTTTGATGATTTGGAAAGGGTTCAATATGTTTAAAGCCCTAGCGGTATGTTTGGTAATGCTGGCGGCAACCCGCGGTTTTTTAATCGATGTCAGCACCCCAAAACAAAATTTCCAGATCGCCGTTAAATAATGAAAGGAGAACCATCATGAAAGAAGATCGCAAAAAAGTCCTCGAAATGCTTGCAGAGGGCAAAATTACCGTTGATGAGGCTGAACGCCTGCTGGAGGCTATCAAAGATAAAGTCACAGAAGCGTCACCACAAACGGCACTAACGGAAACTTTAGACAATTTGCCAAAATATTTATTCGTTAAAGTGGATGCAGTCGACGGAGATAAGGTCAATATCCGCGTGCCCTTAAAGCTCGTTAAAGCCGGTATAAAATTGCAGGCCCTATTGCCTCAGGATGCCCAGGACAAGATCAATGTTAAACTCAATGAAAAAGGCTTAAACCTGGAGGATTTAACGGCCGAAAACTTCAAGGATATTTTGGATGCCCTATCCGAATTTCATGTGAATGTGGATGATAAAAAAGGCGATAAGGTTCGAATTTACTGCGGCAACAGCTAATGTTGTTTCCCAGAAATAATTTTCAATAACACTTGAATCAAAATGGCCTTCCCTCAGAAGTTGCCAGCACTCAATTTCCCGGCCGGGCATGTTTTTTACTGAAAGGCGCTATGCCAAAGGTTGAGCCAAAGATTACACCGTGCCCCGATATTTGGGATGATGGGCACCGAAGCAGTTGGTTGAGCCCCTGGTGTGGGCCGAATCCCAAATATCGGGGCACAGGCACTTTGAAATTCATAGCGCCTTTCGGGAAATGATATGCCCGGTTATCATTTTGCAAATTATTTCTGGGACGGTACACTGACTGCTATCTTAAAAATGCATCTGGAGTAGCTTGGTGGAGCCCGCTACCGGTTGGCCCGTTTGCCGGTTAACAATAGATCGACTAGTTGCCAATTCCTGGATAATTTCGTATAAATAAGGTTTTGATAAATACATTTTCAGGAGCTGTTACGATGGATAACATTTCTAGAAGAAAGTTTTTGGTCATTTTATCTTCGCTGTCATTATCCTATCCCATATCGGTTGTTGGGGCTTCTTCAGGCAAAAATAATCAAGAAACCAACGGTAAATTTCCGATAACCAAGGCTGTATTAAAAGCCGCCTATGAAGCCGAAAAGATGGCGCATGAAAATTATGTGTGTTATTCCCAAAAGGCGATCGAAGAGAAATATCCCAATATCGCTTATCTGTTTACCACTTTTGCCGTGTCTGAAAAGATTCATGCCGACAACTACAAACGCATCCTGGTCGCCATGCGCACAGGGGTCCAGGAGCCTGAATTTGAAGTAATAATCCTGGACACGAAACAAAATTTAATTAAAGCTACAGAGGGTGAGCTACAAAAGATCAAAAAAACTTATCCAGATTTTCTGACGAAACTCGAAACAGAATCGCATGATCAGGCCGTTATCAATTGCATGTATTCATGGAAATCCCACCAGCAACATAAACGTATGATCGGCGAAATTCGTAGATATTCAAAATATTTTTTCGGTCAAGTCGCCAAAAAAATCGAGGGTCTCAAATTGGACTTTCACGTATGTGAGATTTGCGGCTCTACGATCGATGAAGCCCCACAAACGCCATGCGATATCTGTAACATGCCACATACCCATTATTCCAGGGTGAACAGGCCTGCCTGAATGCCAGTCAGGCGATGATTCACCGCATCTGACGTTTTGCCTGACAGCGCCCTTCCCCTTATTACCTGAAGGCCAAGCAATTTATCTATTATTGATGCCAAAGATTCTCTTGACAGCATATGCCACATTGTGGCATATAAAGTTGGTGTGTTCGCGTGTTTACCGTTGATCCGATCGAACCGTCCCCCATTGGTTGATTTTTCTTTAAACGACATCTCTTGCTGAGCAGTCTCTTGCCCTAACCGCCCTATTCGCCGAACACAAGCGGGGTGATCTGATGAACACAGACAGCTGCACTCATAGATTTAATCCGCCGCAAAACATCAGCCGGCTGCGGTTCTATTTTCGCATTTTCTTTGCTTTGGCTTTTTTCATTATTTGTGCCATCTGGCTGGATTATTGGCTGAGAGGCGAAATGGGGATCGCCCACAAATTTAATGAAATAATGGAAGGGCGTTGGAGTGTCAGAGTCTTAATCGGCGGCGGCATTCTGTATGTCCTGCTGTTGAGCCTGCCCTTTGTGCCGGGGGTTGAACTGGGCGTGCTGCTCATGTGTGTTTTCGGCAAAGAGGGAATTGTTTTTGTCTATTTTGCCACCGTCGCCGGTTTAAGCCTGGCATTTTTATTGGGCCGTTTGTTGCCGAAAAAATGGGTTGAATTCCGCTTGCAAAAACTCGGATTTTCTCAAAACTGCGACAATCCCGGTGAAGAAATAGACAGTATGCTCGTTTATCTTTCCCGGAATCACAAATTCGGCCAAAACCGCTTCTGGTCTTTTTTGTCAAAGTTTCGCTATCTGACGATAGCGGCTTTATTCAATGTACCTGGGAATTACCTGATCGGCGGTGGCGGCGGAATTGCTTTAGTGTGCGGGATCAGTCGCCGCATTTCATGGAAATGGTTTTTGCCGACCGTCATCGCGGCTGTTTCTCCGGTGCCGTTGCTGGCATTTTTCGGTGTCATACAGCTGGAAGCATTCTTAGGAATTGCAAAATAAAGGATTAGGCCTTGAAAAGCCTGTTTCTAAATTAGGCCTGCGGTAGCGTGGCCGTTCTGGGGATGCCTCTGGGTATGTTGGTTGCCCTTTCTTCAGGAAGCATCATGGCCGGCTTGGTCAGTATGATAACCGTTGTCTGTGTGGTAATGGTCGCCTGTCGCAAAGATATATTTCGCGAGTACCGTCAGCGCAAAACGCCCCGTTAAAATAGCCACTCGAATAGGTTTTCTCAAATTCTTCTAAAATGAGCCAGATAATTGACATGCGTGTTCCCGCCTAACGTATATCGTTTTAAAAGCGGATTATAATGCAGGCCGCACAGATCCATCGGTACCAGCCCCGTAGCCTTGGCCCAATCTTTGAGTTCCCCCGGTTTGATAAATTTACGGTAATTGTGCGTCCCTTTACGCACCAGACCCAGAATATATTCCGCACCGACAATGGCGAATAAAAATGATTTCAGATTACGGTTAAGGGTGGCAAAAAATACATCCCCACCCGGTTTAACCAGATCTTTACAGGCTTTGACGACCGAGGCCGGATTCGGCACATGCTCCAGCAATTCCAGACAGGTAACCACATCAAACCGGGCCGGATGGGTTTCGGCAAATTGTTCGGCTGTCGCCTGTTGATAGTTTACTTCCAAGCCCGAATGGCGCAAGTGCAGTCGCGCGACCCCTAATGCAACTTCACCCATATCGATTCCAGTGACCACAGCGCCCAGAGCGGCCATGGCCTCGGACAGGATTCCGCCACCACACCCCACATCCAAAACCGCTTTGCCGGCAAGCGGCGCCCGTTGATTGATAAAGCCTAACCGCAGCCCGTTGATATCATGCAGCGCCTTGTAATCTCCCTGCCGATCCCACCATATGGGGGCCATGGCTTCAAATCTGGCAATTTCCGCCGTGTCAATATTGGATGGGGGTTTATCGGTATGATTTCTAGTCATTGGTAAATAGCGAATTTGTCAACGCTTTAACTAAAAATTAACAGTTAGTAGTCCGTTGTTGGTGGTCCGTTGAAAAATAAAGGATTTGCTACTGACAACATACAACGGACAACAGACCATTATTTAATTGCCTGAATTTATAATACGGCTATTTATGATTTTTTGCCAACCAGGCTCCAGAGCTGTGACAGCAGCATACCGGTCAGCATCAGGCCGCAACCAAAGAGGCCGCGGGCCGAAATGATCTCATCCAGTATCAGCCAGCCGCCGACGGCCGCAAACACGGCCTCCATGCTGAGTAAAATAGCCGCATGGGCCGGGTGGGCATCCCGTTGGGCAATAACCTGCAGGGTGTAAGCAATCCCAACGGATAACAGGCCGCCATATAAAATGGGAATGGCCGCCTGATAAATGGACTGCATGCTGATATCTTCAATGACGGCTGCTGTGATCAGACTGAGAATTGAACAGGCCAGATATTGTGAGAACGCCAATTTGATTGGATTAATTCGTGGGGATAGCCAGCCGATAATCAGAACATGGGCTGCCCAGAAAAATGCACCGATCAAAACCAGCAAATCGCCCAGGGCAATGGTAAACTGTTCGGTCACACTTAAAAAATACATTCCGATGGCGGCCAGAATGGCGCCGATCCATGTTCCTATTTTTGGCTGTTGCCGCCAGATAAGCCCCAAGATCGGTACAATGATGACATACAGACCGGTGATAAAACCGGCTTTTCCGGCAGTTGTGTAAACCAAACCGATTTGCTGCAGCGAAGCCCCTGAAAAAAGCGCCAGGCCGAGAGCGCTGCCGCCTAAAAGAATCGTTTTCAAACCGGTAGGCGGCAGGATGTTGCGCGATGATACTGGCTCATTACGGCTCAGGATGACCAATGGCAACAGGGACAGGCTGCCGATGGCAAACCGAATGCCGTTAAACGTAAAGGGGCCGACGTAGTCCATGCCAACCCGCTGGGCGACGAAAGCAAAACCCCATATGATGGCAGTAGTCAGCAGCAAGGCATCTGATTTTACAGTTCCAGCTCTCATAAACGATTGTTATCTCTGGATCTTATCATTTTGTTGCGCGGTTATCGGAGAAACTCCAGTTGGATACGTCTGATATTATCTCACCACGAAGATCGCAACGGGAGAACACATAAATTTACCGTTATCTTTTCGTGTCCTTCGTGCCCTTTGTGGTTGTATGGGCATCACTTGAGTCTTCTGCATAACCCTATTTTGTTAAAAAGGCACCATAACCGCCCGCCAATCCCCAGTCAAGCAAAGAACAGTAATAAACAGGTCGAAATAAAATAGTTGATAATTGCCATTGCCCGGAATAAATTAGAAGCTGTCTTGATTAGGTTGAGCCCGTTGCCCGTTTGCCGGAAAAAGAATTTTAAGATCAGGCATTTTTCTTTTTAACGGGTTTAGCCGGCTAATCCCGTTTCACGAGGACCTTCGGCCGGCAACCGGCATATCTGTTTACCCTGACCAACCTGCCTGCCCTGATGATTCGTTAGAAATGGCGGGCTAATCCTAACGATTAAAGGAGCACAACTATGAATCTTGCCAAGTTTCCCCGCCGCTGCTACACAGAGGGAAAAACGCCGATTGAAAAACTTAGCCGGCTTTCAGCAGAGCTGGGAGGCCCCTCGATTTATATGAAAAGAGACGATCTGCTCGGACTGGCCGGTGGGGGCAACAAAACCCGCAAGCTGGAATTTCTGGTGGCCGAGGCACTACAGCAGGATGCGGACACATTGATTACCTGCGGGGCGGTGCAATCCAACCATTGCCGTCTGACACTGGCAGCAGCCGTCAAAGAGGGCCTCAAATGCAGACTGGTACTAGAAGAACGGGTGCCCGGCAGCTATCGCCCCGAGGCCGGGGGCAATAATTTCTTGTTCCACTTGCTGGGCGTCGAAAAGATCACGGTTGTTGCCGGCGGCTCCGACATGATGGCAGCCATGCAACAGGTCGCAGACGAAGTCGCCGGCGAGGGCCGCAAAGCCTATGTCATTCCCGGAGGCGGTTCCACCCCGCTGGGCGCGACCGGTTATGTGGCCTGTGCACAGGAAATCCAAAGCCAGATCTTTGATCTGGGCATCAACATCGATCATGTGGTCTGCGCCAGCGGCAGCGCCGGCACCCATGCCGGCCTGGTCACCGGTTTTTACGGTAACAACAGCAATATACCGGTCAGCGGAATCAATGTCAGCCGCTCTAAAGATGAGCAGGAACAGCTGGTATACGAGCTGGTCAAAGAGACCGCTGGGCATGTGGGTATTCATTCGGACATTACTGCCCAGGCCGTGCGCTGCTATGACGAATATGTCGGCCCGGGTTATTCACTTCCCACAGCGGAAATGGCTGAAGCCGTCCGCATGCTGGCCGGCCTGGAGGGCATCTTGATGGATCCGGTCTACACCGGCAAAGCCATGGCCGGATTGATTGACCTGGTGCGCAAGGGCACCTTTAAAAAAGAAGAAAACATTCTTTTCGTGCACACCGGCGGCTCCCCGGCGCTGTATGTCTATATGGAGCACATCCTGGGCGCAGGACATAAGGCCTAAGGCTCAAGGTGCTGGAGGTTCAGGTAAAACAAGGTGTCAGTGGTCAGGTGTCCCGGCTTCGCTCTGGTTTGCTGCCGCGGCAAGCAGGAGTCAGGAAAAATGAACTGAACCATGAGATTATTCTGTGTGTGCTCTGTGCTTTATATGGTGAATTGAAGATACTCATGTTAACATTCATATAATCTACCACGAAGATCGCGAAGGTTACGAAGTGAAAAAATTTTGCTTTAATCTTCGTGCTTCTTCGTGTTCTCTGTGGTGAAAAAACGTGAAAGAAAAAACCATTGGCATACTGGGCGGCATGGGCCCGGAAGCAACCGTGGACTGCTATGCCAGGATCATCCAAAACACCCCGGCAAAGACCGATCAACAGCACCTGCGGGTGATCATCGACTCGAATCCCAAAGTCCCGGATCGCACCGCCGCCATTACCGGTGAAGGACCGTCACCGGTGCCCATCCTGGTCAACGGCTGCCGCGCCCTGCAAGCAGCCGGCGCTGATTTTATCATCATACCCTGCGTATCGGCCCATTTTTATCTCGCTGAAATCCGTCGACAAATCAAGCTGCCCATCCTATCCATCTATGATGCAGTGGCCGATAGCATCAGCGGCGATCATCCGGACATCAAAACCGTGGGCCTGATGGGCACCACCGGAACCATCAGCGGCGGCCTGTTTCAAAAACGCCTGGCAGCTGCTAACTGCAAAACAATTGTGCCCGATGACATCCAACAAGCTAAAGTCATGGCGGCCATTTACGATATCAAAAATTCAACGCCACCCCGTTCCCGCAAACAGATTACATCGGACCTAGTTGCGGTTGCGCAGATCCTGGTATCAGGCGGCGCGCAGGGCATTGTGGCCGGCTGTACCGAAATTCCGCTGGCCCTGGCACAGCAAAACGTAGCGGTCCCCTATTTTGACGCCCTAACGATTCTGGCCCGCGCTGCCATCGTTGAGGCCGGACTGACACCTGTACCCTGACCCAACACCTTGACTTCCAGGGGCATTCCAGATTATCCTTGCATTAATTTTCATGCAAGATTCAGGCAGCACCTGGATTTTGCACGAGTTGGAGGATTTCATATGCAAGGCACTTAAGGGCGAGGCTATAGTGTACTATGCCTCGGCCTTAATAACGCAGCAGATGGAAGCCTCCGGCTCGCCCATCTTGTTAGGGCGACTTGTCCCGTCGTAGCTCCTAGAGCGAAGTCGGAAGCTGAAAGCGAAGACCAACGGGTGAAAATTAATTAAATAAAATGATTTTCATCCTTTAAAATGATTATAGGACTATCATTAATTTTCATGCAAAATTCAGGTGGGTGATATAATGACCAGCGCAATCCTAATGGCCGGATATAAAAACAAAATGGAGGTCCGGCATTACAGCAAGATCGTGGCTGAGCATTATGGCGAAAAATTCATTGAGACCGGGTATCGGCCATTAAGAGAATTTGAAACCGTTGTTGACGGGCAGAAAAAAAGCATGCCCATAATTCAATTTACGCTGGAAAAGTTATTTGCCAGCGATGTAATCGATGAAATCATCATCGTCGGCCACCAGATGCTACTCGAACAGCGCCTCGGCAATTTTATCAAACAATTTGAAAAACCGTGCCGCTTGATTAATCAGAACACCCGCCTCGCAGCTGACATCATTGAGCGCTTTAACATCTTCAAACGTAAGGTCAAATACAATTCAATCGCGGGCAATCTGATCAAAGGCTATGCCGTCAGCAAAGCTTGCCAGCAAAAACAACATGCCTTATTTGTGGCCTCTGACTCACCGCTGACAACCCAGGTATTTATAGAACAATTTCTGCATCTGGCCGTAAAACACCAGGACGAGGCAGCGATCATTTTTCCGGCAATTCTGATAGATGCGCAAAAAGACAAGATGGGCCGGTACCCGCTCAAGCTGCTGAACGACACCGAGTTTCAATTGCCCGGATTAAGGGACAGCCACAGCCGCCAGGGCTTCAGGCTTTCTTCTTTGATGTATGCCAATCCCCATTTGTTCGATATGAATACGGCTAACACCGCCTACAGCCTTCGCAAAGCCCTTAATCCCAATGCACAGCTGAAGCTGTTTAAAATCACCCGCAACCTGGGATATCCCAACGTCTACTCCAAATATTTTGTCCGTAAAGACCTAAGCATAACAGAGGTTGAAAACATCACCTCCGCCTTTTTCAAGGGCAAGCTCAAATTAATCCCAATGACCGATGAAAAAGCAACTTACGATTACGACGGTACCGATTTTGAATATCAGATGCTAACCAAAATGCTTGATAACCCCTGAGAGTTTTGTCGTAGTGCTGAATAACGGAACAGCGGATGGACGACGACCATATGACCCTCCCCAAAGCGGTGGCTGCATTTTTCGATTTCGATGAAACCCTGCTGGAAGTGGAAAGCGGCCGACTGGGCATCCAGTGGCTGCGAGACCGGCGCCTGCTGCCGTACGGCTACATTTTTAAAATCCTGGTGGCCAATTTTTTCTATCAGCACCGGCTGCTATCGGATGAACGCATGGTCAAAATCCTGCTGACCTTTTATAGGAATAAGCGCCTGGCTGATTTTCAACAAGGGTCGGCCGATTTCTACAACGCGTATTTAAAACCGCACCTGGCGCCCGCAATTGTTGCCAGAGTCAAAGCGCATAAAACAAAAGGCCATGTCCTGGTGTTGATCTCCGGCTCGGTCAGATATCTGCTTGAGCCGGTCGTAGAGGATATAGGGTTTGATCATTTGTTATGCACCGACCTGGAAGTCAACCCGGATGGGCGGTTGACCGGAAAAGCAGCCGGACTGGTGTGCGTTGACCGAAATAAAAGAAAGTTGACATTAGCGCTGGCGCAAAAAATCGGGCTGGATCTTTCCAAATCCTATGCCTACGGCAACCACCCCTCTGATCTTCCGCTGCTGGAAAGCGTCGGTTATCCGCATGCGGTCGCTCCCAACAGCATTCTTGAAAAAATTGCCCGTCAACGATCCTGGCCCATTCTGGACTATCGCTAGTCTGAATCCGATCATAAAAACGGTGCAATTTATTTTGCGGTGTAAACGCAACTGCACGGGGCGTAATAACCCGTTTTGACTGGGCTTAGAAGAAATCATCCATAGTGTGTCAACTTTTGTTGCGCAACCATTGGGCTTCCTGCCGCACATTCTGTAATCCCCTGTCAATCCAAATTAACAATCTCAGTAAATCCTTTAAAAATTCCAACTGACTGAAATCAGGCAACTAAATACCGGACAATCCAAATTTTTAGAGCGCCGCTAACATCCTGCGCCCGGTTGCCAATAGAATGCTGGCATGCCGGTTGCACTATTCTGCGGTAAAAATGCAGGGAGGGCGGCGCGATGAAATACTACATGGCAAGCTACAACGGGTCGGTCAGTGATGGGATGACGTATAGGGAACATGGCAATGAAAAAGATGTCTTTCAGCTTTTCCCGGAACTGAAAGCCATCATCAAACGCCTGCCCCTGCGCACCATTGATTTGAGAATGGCCAACGGCGATCGGTTCAGAATTTACAACATTCATTTGAACAAGAGCCTGAGCCACAAGTAGACGGGAAAACCCCCGAAAATGGCACAAGGATGGCCCTTATGAAAAAACAGCTCATATCCATACCTGAGGCGGCGGACCTGTTAAGCTGCAGTACCCGCACGGTTCGGCGCTTGATCGAAGAACGAACCATCGAGGCCTGCAAGTTGAGAAGTTCCACCCGGGTGGTTTACGCTTCCCTGCGCGCCTATATCGTGACCATTGTCAGCGATTACCAGGAGCAATACGGAGGCGCCGAGTTCAAATCATCGAATTAAAAAATGCGCCTGAGCGGGACCCGGCACCTTTTATTATTCTCCCCGAAAAAGATATCCCAGATCGAATACTTTTTTAATAGGATCGGTCCTTCGAAATTTCCAATCGGGTTCTAGCAATAAAATAACGTCTCAGTATAACAATACAAAACAGGCGGAGTCAGAATAGGCTCTGCCTTTGTTTTCGTATCATCAGAGAATGTTTGTAAAGATGATCGAGTAAGAGCAGTTATCATCTAAGAAAGGCTGCAACTATTTTTGCGTTGTAAAGCCCTGTTTCGATCCGCCAACCCCCCGATTTATCAGGCTTCTGCTCGCAATTGGGGATATCCGGTCAACGTGGGTTGCACCCTTCTGACGGTTGTCTACTATAATGATCCGACTTCAATTCTCACCATAAAAAAATTTTCATTTTCTCTTACTATCCTTAGCCCCGTCTATATCTATTTGAAACCATATCACAATTTTTCAGCCTTAAGGTTAGCGTTAGCGCTTCAAGGCCAGTTCAGTGCCTTCAGGCAACCTGGAAATGGAACTTTGGAATGACTGTTGCTATTCATTTACAAATAGGTGTGAGACGGTAATTGCAGCGAAGACAAATCTTCATAATATTATGTTTTGTTTTTTCGAGGGAGGTAAATATGCAATTTTCGGCAATAGCACGCGCATTACTGGCAATGGCTGTGATTTTGTCTTTCATGGGCTGTATGAGCGCACACCAGCACTACCAGCAAACCCATGGCGCCCAGGAGCGCCAAATGACGATTGGTATTGTACAGAAAGAAATCCGCAAAAACATGTCGGCGGCTCGGGTCGCAGAAGTATTAGGGTCACCCAACATTGTAACAACAGATGGCGAAGGCCGCGAAGTTTGGGTCTACGATAAAATTTCGACCGATGTCACCTACTCAAGGGACTCCAGCGGTTTAGGCGCTGTACTCTTAATCGGTAGCGCCAAAGGTGGCGCTGCCGGTGGCGGGCTGGGTCACGGCAGTTACAATCGATCGGCCGGGGCTGAATCCAAGACCCAACGCACGCTGACCGTTGTTATTAAGTTTGATGAACAAAAAAAAGTGCGCGACTTCGCTTATCATTCCAGCAGATTTTAACGAGGAAAAATCCTGATGGACTTATGTCGGATTCACAAAAACTACTTCATCATAATCTTTCTAAGCGTTTCTTTTGTCGCCTGTCAAAACAGTATCTTTAAAGATGCGCTGACGCTTTCGTCGGAGTCCCTCAAAGACCGCCAGTTACAGACGAGAATATTTGAAGGCATCGATGAGAAAAAGTTACTTGCGGCATCAGCAGCCGTGCTTCAAGATCTGGGCTTTACGATCGATGAGACCGAGGTCAAATGCGGTGTTATCGTCTGTTCACGCGATCGTGATGTAACAGAAACTGGTGCAGTGGTGCTGTCCGTAACTCTTCTAATCCTGAGCACATTGGCGGGACGCCCGACATCATTTCCATACGACGAAAAACAAAAAATTTTAGCATCTTTGGTGACCACGTCCGCAGATAACCACAGAACCGCTGTTCGGATTACTTTTCAGCATGTGGTATGGAATTCAGATGGCCTCATTAGTAAAAATGAGCAGATCAATGATCCGCAGATTTATCAGGAGTTTTTTTCCAAGCTTTCAAAGTCTATTTTTTTGGTCGCGCAAGAGATTTAAGAGAGCCGGTCATGAAAAAACGAGTCAACATCGTATTTAGCCTGTTGCTTATAATTGCCCTAGTTTCCTGTGCAGGGAAGCAAAAAATGATTCTTGAAACTTCCGAGCCCCAGGTAAAGCTACGGAGCATGCAAAGCCGCGTTTTTGATATTACGGATCAAAACCGCCTGCTTAGAACCATCATCGCGACTTTTCAAGATTTAGGATTTGTGATTGATGACGCCGAAGAATCCCTGGGAACGGTTTCAGGTACAAAGCGATCCGGGTATTCATTGCGCATGACGGTATCGATCCGACCCAGAGGGACCCAGCAAATGATCGTGCGGAGCAATATACAATTTAACCTGGAGACTGTAGAAGAGCCTGAGCCTTATCAATATTTTTTTTCGACGTTATCTAAAGCCCTTTTTTTAGAAGCCCAACCAGTTAAATAGAAGTGGAAAGATTTGAAGATCGATCTTATCGCGGAGAGAAAAATGAAAAACTTAATCCCGCAGTCAGGCGGCCTGAAAAAGGCGGCAGGCAAATGCATTTTAATTGACAGACAAATGGTGGTATAATATCGTTTTTATATAGGATTCGCTATCCAAGCCACACCGTTAACACTGATGATCTGCCCGGACAACAAACGATATCTCCATCTGCCGTGCACTTAAAGGCGCCGATTCGTTAAATATGAGTTCTGATTCTGGCAACCTTGAAAGCATTTGAATGTTATGGCACGATCTAACATAAGCAGCAGTTCCCGCCTTATCGCCTTATCGCTGATAATTGCCTACATAATTTTTTTCAGCGCCTGCCTGAATGATGCCACCCGACGGATTTCGCCCAAGGCGGTCAACGGTATTCTCGATCTCAGCGACTGGGACTTCAAAAAGGACGGCCCGGTGGATCTCAGTGGTGAATATGAATTCTATTGGAGCCAGCATTTGACCCCTTTGGATTTTTCAAAAGCACCGCTGCCGGAAAAAACAGGATTCATAAAGGTTCCCGGATATTGGAAAGATGAGACATTTAACGGGAAAAAGTTTCCAGGACAGGGCTACGTCACCTATCGTCTGAACATTCAACTCAATGAACAAACGAAATCCCTTGCACTAAGGTTACTTGAGATCTCTACGGCGTATAATATCTTTGTAAACGGGCAAAAGGTGGGCGCTTTAGGTGCGCCCAGCAATAGTCTTGAAACGACAATTGCCCAGCAGTTTCCCCAGATCATTAATTTTAAAATTAAAACAAATCGAATGGAGCTCATTTTCCAGGTTTCCAATTTCCACCACCGCCGCGGCGGACTCTGGGAAATTATTCAGCTGGGGAGAGAAAAGGATCTGCTCAAGGCCCAGCAGAAAAGACTGAGTTTCGATTTATTTCTTTGTGGTAGCATATTAATAATGGCCCTCTATCATCTGGGGCTTTTTTGTGTCAGAAAAAAAGACCGTTCTTCGCTTTACTTCAGCATCTTCTGCTTTCTAATTGCGCTGAGGCTGCTGACCACCGGCGGAAGATATCTCATACTCCTTTTCCCGGACATGAGCTATGAGCTTATGATCAAGCTTGAATATCTTTCTTTTTATCTGGCCGTCCCGGCCTTCGGGTTGTTTCTACAATCGATTTTTCCCAAGTTTTCAAAACGAATCCGGCACCTCATAATAATACTGGGAATCGCGTTTTCATGTGTCGTGATCTTCACCCCGACAAGAATTTTCAGCTACACCCTCAATGCATACGAAATGGCGACCCTGATCACTATTATATACGGTCTCTATGTCATCTTTGCCTCTTTGCCCAAAATGAGAATCGAAGCATTTGTCTTTCTCATTGGTTTTTTTATTTTTTTACTCGCCGTGCTAAACGACATGCTGCACGTTGAACGTATCATCCAGACAGGCTTTTACGTGCCTTTTGGCCTGTTTGCTTTTATTCTATCCCAAGCCTTTCTTCTCTCTTACCGCTTCTCAACCGCTCTGACAACCGTTGAAACTCAACAAAAAGAATTGAGAGATACCTTTGAATCGTACAAAACGGAAATCATTGATCGTGTGCAGGCCGAAGAAGCACTGCGCGAGAGTGAAGAAAAATACCGAACCATCCTCCACAGCATCCAGGAAGCGTATTACGAGGTCGATCTGGCCGGCAACCTGACTTTTTTCAATGATTCTTTGCGCAGGCACCTAGGATATTCAAAGAAAGAGCTCATGGGCATGAACAACCGGCAGTTTACCAGTAAAGATAATATCGAGCGGGTATATAAAACATTTAACTCGGTCTACAACACCGGAAAGCCTGCAACGGCACTTGACTGGGAGATGATCGCAAAAGACGGCAGCAAAAAATTCGTCGAGCTTTCGGTATCGTTAATGCGGGATTCAGACGGCCGGCCGGTGGGGTTTCGGGGAGTTGCCCGTGACATTACCGAACGCAAGATAGCCGAAGAACAGGCCAAGCTCCATCAGCAGCAGCTGATGCAGGCCAGCAAGATGGTTGCATTGGGCACGCTGGTTTCCGGAGTCGCCCACGAGATCAACAACCCCAACAATTTCATTATGCTAAATTCGCCTATTTTAAAGGAAGCCTGGGAAAATGCCATGCCGATTCTGGAAACATATTATGAGGAGAATGGCGATTTCATTGTGGGCGGCATGAAATTCAGCGAGATGCGCGAAAATATCCCCGCCCTGTTTACCGGCATATCCGATGGTTCCAAACGGATTAAGCGCATCGTTGACGATCTTAAAAACTACGTCAGAGACGATACCGCCGACCTGACCCAGACGGTCGATATCAATGCGGTCTTAAAATCTGCAGTTTCACTTTTGGCAAATCTGCTTAAAAACGCCACCCACAAATTTTCAGTCGCTTACGGCAAAAATTTACCCCTGCTAAAAGGAAATTTCCAGCGACTCGAACAGGTCATGATCAATTTAATTCAAAATGCCTGCCAGGCCCTATCAAACAACGACAAAGGCATATTTATTTCAACTGCAAATGACAATCAACAGTCGAATATTGTAATAACCATTCGAGATGAAGGTGTGGGAATGCCACCTGAGACCGTAGAACACATCATGGACCCGTTTTTTACGACCAAGCATGATACCGGTGGGATTGGGCTGGGATTATCGATTTCATCCAGAATTGTTGAGGAGCATGGCGGCACGTTACGCTTTAGCTCTGAACCCGGCGTGGGTACAACCGCAACGATCACCTTACCGATCGACCGCGAAAAACATACCGTAGAGGGGAATCCAGAATGACCGAAACACGCTATCCGCAGTTTCCCGTTATGATGGTGGACGATGAAGAGCAGGCGATCACCAGCTTTGAAATGACATTGCGCTCTGCCAATATGAATCATTTCATTCGCTGTCACGACAGCCGTGATGTCATGCCGTTGCTTTCCAGCCAGGAGATTGAGGTGATGCTCCTGGACCTGAGAATGCCGCACATTTCCGGTGAAGAGCTCCTGCCGATGATCACTGCCGACTATCCGGAAATTCCGGTGGTGGTCGTAACCGGCTCAAACGATATCGATACGGCTGTAAAGTGCATGCAAAACGGCGCCTTTGACTATATTTTAAAACCGGTGGAGAAAAGCCGCCTGATCGGAGGCGTCAAGCGGGCCGTTGAGCTGCGAGAGCTCCAGCGGGAAAATCAACTGCTCAAAGCGCAGGTGCTGTCTGATACATTGGAGCGGCCCGAGGCGTTTTCCGAAATCATTACCACCAGCGCTGCGATGCGCGCCATATTCCAATATGTCGAAGCCGTCGCCGGCAGCCCGCGCCCGGTATTGATAACCGGCGAAACCGGCGTGGGCAAAGAATTGGTGGCCCGGGCCGTCCATATCCTGAGTAACCGTTCGGGCGCTTTTGTACCGGTAAATGTGGCCGGCCTGGATGACCAGGTGTTTGCGGACACGCTTTTCGGCCATAAAAAAGGCGCTTTTACCGACGCCCGCGAGGCCCGCAAAGGATTGATCGAGCGCGCCTCCGGCGGCACGCTTTTTCTGGATGAAATCGGGGATTTGAGTTTAGCATCTCAGGTAAAGCTCTTACGTCTTTTGCAGGAAGGCGAATTTTTTCCCATCGGATCCGATGTGGCCAAGCGCTCGGATGCCCGCATCGTGGTGGCGACAAACCAGGATCTGGACGGCCTGCAGTCCTCCGGAAAGTTTCGCAAGGATCTGTATTACCGGCTGTGTGATCATCAAATCCACATTCCGCCACTGCGCCAGCGCCGCGAAGATCTGACGGTCCTGGTGGCCCACTTTTTGGAAAAAGCCGCCAAAGCGTTAAGCAAAAAGAAACCGACTCCACCCGAAGAGCTGGTCACGCTGTTGTCGACGTTTCATTTCCCCGGCAATGTCAGACAGCTCGAATCCATGGTTTTTGATGCCGTCAGCAGCCATGTGGCCGGCAAGCTATCCATGGATGCCTTTAAAGAACATATGCTTAAACAACAGCCACCCTCAAATATGAATTCTACAGCACCGATCGCTCCGAAAGGCTCGCAGGTTGTCTTTTCAGATCAACTGCCCACCCTCAAACAAATCGAGCAGATGCTGGTTGATGAAGCCATGAAAAGATCCAACGGCAATCAGTCCATTGCGGCGCTCAGTTTGGGCATATCGCGCCAGGCACTCAATAAGCGCCTCAAGAAATCCCGGAACTCGTCTCAAAATGGCGACTAAAACAGTGCAACTTCTATTGCGTCGTAAACCCTTGTTTATACAGCCTATCTAATTAATATTATTCGATTTTATTCAAATTGATCCCGCCTTGTCAACCCCGGTTGCACCCTCTCATCATTTACCGCTCCAGCCCCTGGCGGCCGGATGAATGTATTATTGATTTTTTTAAGCAGCACGATTCCCGACACTTATCCATATAACCATCCAAAATAATATTAAAACTTTTATTCTCCATCTTTTCGCCAGGACTCAAGACGGCAAGTTTATAAACCAACTCACCCTCCGCAATCCGATTTGGAACGCGGTTTGCTCTATAGATACCTGAAACAGTTAAAACAAGGAGTCTGAAATGAATGTCAATGCCCAGCGAATCAAACCGTTTTTTAAGAATTCATCCGCAGCCGGTCACAAACCCGGATGGTCGTTAAAGCCAACCGCAGCAACAGAAAACGGCCATCATCGCATTGCAACAGGTGCGGATCGGGAATCCATCCAAATGCGGTGGAACAGCCTGGCTGTTTCGGATGACATACGCCGGGAGATTGCCGACACCCAGAGTCTGTCACGTAATGAAACCTATCAGCACAATATCGAGAACTACATCGGTACGGTTAAGGTCCCGGTCGGAATCGCTGGCCCCCTGCGGATCAACGGGGCCTTTGCTCAAGGCGATTATTATGTGCCCCTGGCGACAACCGAAGCGGCGCTGGTGGCCTCTTACAATCGCGGCACCTGCGTTATCGGTAAAGCCGGCGGGTGCACCGCAATCCTTCTGAATGAGGGTGTGAACAGGGCACCGGGCTTTGTGTTCAAAAGCCTCACGCAAGCCGACTTTTTTGTTTCATGGGCCTTATCGAAGGTTGAGGAATTTAAACGGGTGGCTGCGACGACGTCCCGTTTTTGTAAATTAACAAACATCAAGCACAGCATCGAAGGCAATCACGTTTATCTGAATTTCGAATTCTTTACAGCGGATGCATCCGGCCAGAATATGGTCACCATCGCCACGGATGCGATCTGCAACTATATCTTTCAGCACAGTCCGTTCCAACCTGTCCGCTGGTATGTTGAGGCCAACTTTTCGGGTGATAAAAAGGCCAGCAGCCAATCTTTTCAAACAGTTCGCGGAAAAAAAGTTGCGGCCGAAGTAATTATTCCCAAAGAAGTGGTCGAAAAAAGCCTGCACACGACCGCGGACCAAATAGCACATTATTACCAGGTTTCTACGATCGGTGCCTTGCTCAGCGGCACGATCGGGATGCAGGGTCACTACGCCAACAGCCTTGCCGCTCTCTATCTTGCCTGCGGTCAGGATGTGGCCTGCGTAGCAGAATCAGCCGTCGGCATCACCCGATTTGAATGCATCGATGGCGGCGATCTTTACGCTTCGGTTACCTTACCCAATCTGATGGTCGCGACGGTCGGTGGCGGAACCGGACTCCCCAGTCAAAAAACATGTCTCGAGATTTTAGGACTCTCAGGACCGGGTAATGCCAATGCCTTCGCTGAAGTTGCGGCCGGTCTGTGCCTGGCCGGAGAAATCTCCATTGCTGCCGCGATCAGTTCCGGAGAGTTCACGCAGGCCCACAAACAACTCGCGCGCGGCAACCCGGGTGCTGGAGAAGGGAGGTAATCGGCAATGGCAAATCGCTGGTGGCTTTATCAAAAAGAGCGCTTTCCGATTTTTCGTCACGGATTATTAATCGCCGCCGTATGTTTCGGTGCCCTGATCTACTCATTGAGAATTCGCGGTCATTTCGAATTTCCGGATGTATCCGCGCTGGGGACCGCATTTGTAACGACCTTCCTTTTCTTTCTACAATTACGTATCGCCGACGAATTCAAGGACTACGATGAGGATCTCGCCCAACGACCGTATCGCCCGGTCCAGCGCGGTCTGGTACGTCTTTCTGAATTAAAATGCATCGCCTTTACAGGCGCCGGAATCCAATTGGGATTGGCCCTCTGGATAGGCCCGCATGTGCTGCTGCCCCTTTTTATTGTCTGGGCATACATACTGCTCATGACCAAAGAATTCTTTATACCCAGTTGGTTGAAGCGCCGCCCGGTGGCCTATCTTTTGTCGCATATGCTGATCATGCCTCTGATTTACTTTTACATTGCAGCCTGTGGCTGGAAAGCCGCAGATGCTGCCATTCCAAATGGACTACACTGGCTATTTGGAATGGGATTTTTCAACGGCATCGTTATCGAAATCGGTCGCAAAATTCGTTCGCCGCTGGACGAAGAGCAAGGCGTAGCAACCTACAGCGCTCTCTGGGGACCTGAGCGTGCGACACTGGTGTGGATCGGTGTGTTGATGGTGACCATGATATTCGCCCTCATCGCTGCTCATCAGATCCACTTTACAGTCCCAATGGCTTGGCTGTTGGCAGTATCCCTCCTGGTCGCTTTAATAGGTGCAGGCCGATTCATATATTACCCCGCTCAGGGCCGCGGCAAGCTGATCGAGCACATTGCCGGTGTTTGGACGTTGATGCTGCACCTGGGATTGGGCAGCGCATTTTTGAGCATGCCATAGCTGCAAATGAATATTCGCCCGGCCACATTAGCGGGCGAAAAATTGAAACGGAGAGACAAATATGAATTTGCTGTGCGACGACAACACGAACACAAAGAACCGCCAGTACGGCGGAAAAGCAAAAGCTTTGGCCGAGCTTTCCAGCGCGGGTTTTGATGTTCCGCCGGGGTTTGTGATCGAGCCGCAAATATTTTATAAAAATCTGACCTCCCAGCAGCGAACCGCACTCGAATCCGCATCGACTGCCGAAGCGTTTCAGCACATTTTGGACAGTCTAAAGTTAAAGCCTATATTTCGGAAAAAAATTCTAGCGGAGCTTGAAAAGCTGGGCACTAACGGCACACGCTTTGCCGTGCGTTCATCTGCGCCCGATGAAGATTCTGCCCAGCATTCTTTTGCCGGCCAACTGGAGAGCTTTTTGTTTGTCTCGAGCGGCGATGTGCCCCGCAGAGTTCTGGATGTCTGGCGATCGGCTTTTACCGATCGTGCCTGTATGTATCGCCGTCAAAACAACCTTCCGCCGGTTCCCGGCGCACCAGCCGTACTCATTCAACGAATGGTGCGTCCGCAGGTCTCCGGGGTTGCTTTTAGCGCAGATCCGGTGACAGGCCAGAGGGATATGACGGTGGTTGCATCCCTTTATGGTGTTGGGACCGCTATTGTATCCGGGGAATGTGATGCCGATACGCACCATGTGGATAGAGACGGCAACATTATTGAACATAAAATTGCCGTAAAAACAAAGGTGCATCAATTTTCACCGCTGACATCCAGCGGTGTAGATTCGGTTCCGCTAACAGATGCAGAGGCCCACCGGCCCGTCCTCAACAGACCGCAGGTTATTGCGATTGCCGAACTGGCGCGAAAGGTCGAACGTTTTTTTGGCCGGCCGCAGGACATCGAATGGGCAATTGAAGACGGGAAAATTTATCTGCTTCAATCCCGGCCCATCACCTCGCTTTACGACATCGCCGATCCGGACGGAGTTGCATGTATTTGGGACAACAGCAACATCGCTGAAAGTTACGGCGGTATCACTACACCGCTCACCTTCAGCTTTGCGCGTCGGGCCTACGAAGGCGTTTACCGCCAGTTTTGCCGAACCCTGCGGGTGCCCCCAAAGACGATTAAAAAAAATGATTCTGTTTTCAGGAATATGATCGGTCTTATCCGCGGACGGATCTACTACAACCTGCTGAACTGGTATCGCTTGCTGGCCATGCTTCCAGGATACAAATTAAACCGAGGCTTCATGGAACAAATGATGGGGGTCAAGGAGCGCCTTTCAGACAAATTGCAACCGGAAGGGAACCCGAACCGCTGGTCTGAGCGGATGCTGGATCTGATCCACCTGCTGAACACCCTGGCGGGGGTCATCACCAATTATTTCCGTTTGGACCGAAGGATCACGCAATTTTATCAGCGCTTGCACAAAGCTTTAAGTGCGTATAAATCGGATCTCACTAAATTTCGACCCGATGAGCTTATTGATATCTATACGGATTTAGAAAAACGGCTTCTGAAAAAATGGGATGCCCCGATCGTGAATGATTTCTTTGCCATGATATTTTACGGGCTTTTACAGAAACTGTCGGTTGACTGGTGTGGTGACACCGAAGGCACCCTTCAAAATGATCTCCTGCGCAATGCGGGCGGCATGATCAGCGCCGAGCCGGCCGAACGCGTAACTCAAATGGCTGGGTTGGCATCCCAGAATGAAGAACTGGTCGAGAGCCTGTGTAACGATACACCTCAAAAGATACTGCAAAAGATGCGGTCGTATCCCGAATTTCAATCGGCATACGAATCGTATATTCAAAAATTCGGTGAGCGTTGTATGAACGAGCTCAAACTGGAAAGCGCAACCCTGCATGAGGATCCCCAGATGCTCTTGCGAGCGATCGGTTCTCTGGCCAAGGACCACACCCCAAACGAACCGACCCAAGACGATTCGCGGGCAGCCGACATCGATCTTCGAAGCCAGGCTGAAGAGCGCGTTAAGTCTACTCTGGCCCGACAACCGATTCGATGGCTAATATTTCGCTGGGTGCTTAAAAATGCACGCGCTCGCGTCTGCGATCGAGAAAACCTGCGCTTCGAACGCACGCGCGCATTTGGCCGCGTCCGGAAGATTTTTGTTGAACTCGGTCGTCGTTTCTATGGACTCGATCTTCTGGAAGACCCCCGGGATGTCTTCTACCTCGAGCTGCAAGAAATCTTCGCATTTGTGGAGGGCACGTCGACGTGCACCGACTTAAAAAACCTGGTGGTTTTAAGAAAACAAGAGTTCAAGTGCTTCTCCCAGATGCAGGCGCCTGCGGATCGTTTCGAAACTCGCGGCATCGTCTATCAGGGCAATGAATACCTCACAAGCCGGCAGACCGATGATCTGCCAGGTAATATACATAAGGGCATTGGGTGTTGTCCGGGCACCATATCCGGACGCGCGCGCGTGGTTAGAGACCCGCGGGAGTCGTTGTTGAAGGCCGGAGAGATCCTGGTTGCCGAGCGCACCGACCCGAGCTGGATCTTACTCTTTCCCTTGGCATCCGGCCTGCTTGTCGAGCGCGGCAGCCTCCTTTCGCACTCAGCTATCGTGGCACGCGAAATGGGCATTCCCGCCATCGTCTCGATCCCCGGAGTGACCGGTTGGCTCAAAGACGGCGACTGGGTGGAACTGGATGGCCGTACCGGTGTGGTGAAGAAAATAGCCCCCCCTCAGGAGGAGTTACATCATGTCCAGTGAAGTGAGTCAAAAAGCCGATTTTTCAATTATTCGTTATGCTCAATGCTGGGAAGATGCGGACATTCTAATTGAGGCATTGGACATCCAACCCGATCATGCTTGCGTGGCCATCGGTTCTGCAGGCGATAATGCGCTGGCAATGTTGAGTCAGGGCCCAGAGCGCTTGATTGCGCTCGACATCAGTCCGGCCCAAATTGCCTGCCTCGAGCTTCGCGTGGCCGCATACAAGGAACTTGAGCACGGTGAACTCTTGGAGCTGATCGGCTCAACTCCCAGCAGTCGGCGTCTGTCACTTTACAGACGTTGCCGATCGCTTCTCTCAATCGATACGCGCCAATTCTGGGATTCCCGCCCCAATGATGTTGAGCAAGGAATCGGCAACATCGGTAAACTTGAAAATTACTTCCGGTTCTTTCGGACCCGTGTTCTTCCGCTGATCCATCCCCCGGCCCGAATAAACCGTTTGTTTGGGTTAAATGACCTTCAGGAGCGTAAAAATTTTTATCATAACGGCTGGGACAATCGAAGATGGCGCTTGATCTTTAAGGCTTTTTTTTCCCGCTTTTTATTGGGTTGTTTCGGTCGTGATCCCAATTTCTTCAATTATGTCGACGGCAATGTAGCGGAGCGCTTTCTGGAACGTGCACATTACGGTATGACCGCACTCGATCCGGCCGCAAACCCATATCTCCAGTGGATTTTCTACGGTTGCCACAAAACCGCACTGCCCTATGCTTTACGACCCGAAAATTTTGAAAAAATTCAAAAACATATCGATAAGCTGGAATGGCGTTTGCAATCCGTGGAGGATTTTTTAGGGACTCAGGATGCGGCCACCATCGATCGCTATAATTTGAGCGATATTTTCGAATATATGTGTCTGGAAAATTATCACCATGTGTTGGAACGGGTGATTGCCTGTGGCCCTAGTGGCACCCGGCTTGCTTACTGGAATCTACTCGTACCTCGCCAGAGGCCTGAGTGTCTTGCAGCGCACCTCAATTCACTGTCCTCAATGGCCGATGCACTTCACCGGCGCGACAAAACGTTTTTCTACAGTGCTTTCATTTTGGAGGAGGTCGCATGATTGCGAATCCTTATGTATCAGTTTTATTGGTTCTGATCCTCACATCAGGCTTGATGGCAGCCATACGGGTTTTGCAGAAGCGATCTGCCCCGCACCCGGAGCTTTGCCGAAAATTAATGCATATCGGAAGCGGTATCATCGCGCTCAGCATACCCTGGCTTTTTCAAGGCACGCAGCCGGTATTGCTGCTCTGTGGGATTTCACTCGCCGGATTGCTGACAATGAAGCATTCAAACTATTTAAAGCATAACATCGGCAGGGTTGTTGGTGATGTTAAGCGGCGGTCGTCAGGCGACATTTATTTCCCGCTGACCATTGCAGTTTTATTCTTGCTTGCGAAGGGCGAGCCTCTTTTCTACTGCATTCCGATCCTGATTCTCACTTTCGCAGACGCGGCGGCTGCCCTGGTCGGCATTTTTTACGGCGAGTTGCATTTCGAAACCCCGGATGGCGTGAAAACCGTTGAAGGATCTCTCTCATTTTTTCTGGTAGCTTTTCTTTGCGCTTACATTCCCATGTTGTATTTCACTGATTTCGGCTCAGAAGAAATACTTCTGATGGCATTTCTGCTCGCTTTTCTGCTCATGATCGTTGAAGCTGCAGTCGGATGGAACGGATTGGATAATCTGCTCATACCCGTAATCGGTTTTGTGATTCTCAAAGGCATAGCAAATCTTGCCCTGGTCGAGCTGATCGGTCAGACGGTCCTGACACTGAGTCTGTCGATTCCATTATTTCTATTATGCTTTCAAAGCCGGTTTAGGCGCGGTGCTCTTTTGTGAGGTGTTTTCGATGGGACCTTTGGCCAAATTCAAGAATCATCAAATAGAACATAATTGAGGCAAAACCATGCAAAAATTAAGACGTGCACAAACCCAACTTGACCTGGAGCTTTTCTGTTCAGCTCATGACGCTTATGACCTGTCCCCGGATATGGTGATATTCCACCGTGCCGATGAACACTTGATGGTGGTAGAGGGCGACGCTAATGTTAAGGCGAGATGTTCACTGTGGTGGGCTTCAACTCCCAGTATTCCCAACGCGCGCTTAGGACTGATCGGCCATTATGCAGCTGATTCACAATCAGCCGCAACCTTCCTGATTGCCGAAGCTTGCCGGCGTCTGGCGGTGGAAGGCTGTTCACAGGCAATCGGCCCCATGGATGGTAATACCTGGCGGCCGTATCGTTTTATTACCCAAAGAGGCCCTGAGCCCATTTTTTTCCTTGAATCCGATAATTCCGATAGCTGGCCGCAACATTTTACAGCCAATGGTTTCACCCCTCTTAAATCATACTATGCCGCTTTGGCAAACGATTTGAGTTGCCCACAACCGAAAATTCAGCGCTTAAACGAGCGCTTGATAAACACTGGAATCATATTCCGCCAGATCGATCTCGATCGTTTCGAAAATGAACTGCGCTGGCTCTATGGGTTGTGCCTTTTGAGCTTCAGCGAAAATTTCCTGTTTACCCCCATCTGCGAGGCGGAATTTATGCGCATGCATCTGGCGTTGAAGTCATTAATTTGCCCTGAGCTGATATTAATTGCGGAAGTGGATGATTCTCCGATCGGCCTGGTCTTCGGCATTCCAGACTATCGCGAAGCCGATCGCGGACAAACCATCGATACGCTCATCATAAAAAGCCTGGCGGTTCACCCCGC
>JASFIV010000032.1:0-24677 GCA_050122475.1 Desulfobacterales bacterium
CTCTCTTCAGTTATTTGCTTTTCACCATCATCTGCCTCTAATTTTTTTTGTGGACTTGTCGCCTCATGTTTTTCCATAGAAACTCTAAAGAATTAGTGATATGGTTAAGCATCAAATAATTCGTGAGGTTTATACTATGTCCGAGTTACAGATCTTTATTCTCGTTTTAGCAGTAGCTATTCTTGATTGGATTGTTATTTATCTGCTAGTCGTTCTATTGGCAAAAACGTATCAATCACCAACGGCTGAAAACTCAATTATTGCTTTGCATAAATATTTTCTTCTATTACAGCATAAATTGGCAAAATATGAGATGAATGGCATTGATCCACCGGAACACCTTTTAATCGAGATTGATGACACAAATCGAAGGTTATGGATTTTTGGTAAAGCGCTTTATAGTCAATGATTTTATGATTAAATAGCATATGACCATCATCTAATTTTGGTTTCATGAGTGCGTGTGCAATTTTGGTTATTACTAGTTATTTCAGAAAGATGTGTGTGGGTGTTAGGGGAATTTAACTTCTGAAAAAACCCTGAACCGAATCCGATTCCCCCCCGCTATGGGTCTATCTCTTCAACAGCATCAGCAAAGAAACGAGGGCGTCCTGCGCAGAGTTTTGGCAATTTTTCAATCAACTCGGCAGGGCTAAGGCTTTCTCCTGTCCTTTCAAGGTAGCCGGTAGTCAAATCGAGCAGCCACCCTGTTAGGGTTTGAACGAGCGGTATTACTGGTTCAGAATCGCTTGGTTTCTTTGACTGCAATTGAGCAGCGGTTAGCAAAACTTTCAGCGACCTAATCATGTCCGGAGTCTCTGTCGCATCGAGAACCCCCTGTCTTGCAGCCGTCTCAACAAAGTCAATAGTATCCTCAAGGGCTCTCAATCGGTCTTTGAAAGCGGAACGTCCACGACCTGACCCACCCCTGCCACCCTTTGTAAATAACGGTTTCTCTGTCGTTTTTTTACTCGTTTTCACTAAATCACCTTTTTATTGCTATTAATGAACAGCTCAATATCGTTAGTATCGATAAATTGTTTTCTACCATTGGGAAATTGAACAACTGGCAAAACACCAGCTCATATCAACTCCCTAATACTCCAAACCGATAAGCCAATGTAATCACAGGTTTTCTTTAACGTTAAGAGACGGGGGCGTGTTGGGTTGTCAGTCCGGTATTTCCGATCTCCACGGCAACTGACGATTTGACAGTTTCACGCCGATCGTTCTGCTGTCCTTCTTCAAAGAAGGTTGCTAATTACCGGGCCTCTGTGATATATTTATATTTTAATTATTTTAACTGTTTACAAAACGGAAGCAGCATGTCTGCGACCCTATCATACACATTCAGCTATTGGAGATTTTCCGATGCACCTTCGTAAACGCGCACTGGTGACCGGCGGGGCCGGGTTTCTGGGTTCATTTCTGTGTGAACGCCTCTTGAACGAAAAGTGCGATGTGGTTTGCGTAGATAATTTTTATACCGGCACCAAACGCAATATTATCCACCTGCTGGACAACCCTTACTTTGAACTGGTGCGGCATGACATCACCTTTCCGCTTTATCTGGAAGTTGATGAAATCTATAATTTTGCCTGTCCGGCATCTCCGATCCATTACCAAAACGATCCGGTCCAGACCACCAAAGTTAATGTGCACGGGTCCATCAATATGCTCGGTCTGGCCAAGCGCACCAAAGCCAGAATTTTGCAGGCGTCGACCTCCGAGGTCTACGGTAATCCCAGCGTTCATCCCCAGACAGAAGATTACTGGGGCAACGTGAACTGCGTTGGCATTCGCTCGTGCTATGATGAAGGTAAGCGATGTGCCGAAACACTTTTTTTTGATTATTATCGTCAGCACAAGCTCGATATTCGGGTTGTCCGGATATTCAACACATACGGGCCCCGCATGCACCCCAATGACGGTCGGGTGGTCAGCAATTTTATTTTGCAGGCCCTCAGAAATGAAGATATTACGGTTTACGGTGACGGCCGGCAAACACGATCTTTTTGTTATGTCGATGATATGATTGACGGTGTCATCCGAATGATGGATGCCCCCGATGGATTCACCGGCCCGGTTAATTTGGGTAATCCGGAAGAGTTTACGATTCTCGATCTGGCCGAAAAGATTATTGCGCTGACGCAATCCAATTCAAAGATTGTCTTTAAACCCCTTCCTCAGGACGACCCCCTGCAGCGCAAACCGAACATCGAGTTGGCCAGACAAAAATTAAAATGGCAACCGCACACACAATTAGAGACGGGTCTGAAACAGACCATCGATTATTTCAAAGCCCTGAAATGACATTCACAAACCTGCAACCCTCTGTTAGGAGACGTTGATGAAACGTGCATTGATAACCGGAATTACCGGCCAGGATGGTGCCTATCTGGCCGAATTTCTGTTGAACAAAAATTATGAGGTCCATGGGATCAAACGTCGGGCTTCTTCTTTTAATACCGCACGGGTGGATCATTTGTACCAAGATCCCCACGATGAAAATGTGCGCTTTTTTATGCATTATGGGGATCTGACCGACGCCACCAACCTGATTCGCATCATACAGGAAGTTCAACCGGATGAAATCTATAACCTGGCGGCGCAGAGCCATGTGATGGTTTCTTTTGAGACACCTGAATATACCGCCAATGCGGACGCCCTCGGCACTTTGCGTTTGCTGGAGGCTATCCGGATCCTGGACCGGATCGATAAGACGCGCTTTTATCAGGCTTCGACTTCTGAGCTTTACGGACTGGTTAAAGAGACACCGCAAACTGAAACGACCCCGTTTTATCCCCGTTCTCCCTATGGTGTGGCTAAGCTTTATGCTTACTGGATTACGGTTAATTACCGCGAAGCATATGGCATGTATGCCTGCAATGGTATTTTGTTTAACCATGAATCCCCTATTCGGGGCGAAACCTTTGTTTCGCGTAAAATTACGCGCGCCATGGCACGTATTCGCAAAGGCTTGCAGAAAAAGCTTTACATCGGTAATCTTGACGCGCGCCGGGATTGGGGCCACGCGAGAGATTATGTCGAAATGCAATGGCTGATGCTCCAGCAGGATCAGCCCGATGACTTCGTGATCTCAACCGGTGAGCAGCATTCGGTGCGAGAATTCATCGAAATGGCAGCCGATGTTACGGGTATTTCGATTCGCTGGGAAGGGCAGGGGCTTGACGAAAAAGGGATTGATGCCAATAGCGGCGCTGAACTGGTCTGCATTGACCCGCGATATTTTCGTCCGACTGAAGTGGACACCTTGCTGGGCGACAGTTCCAAAGCCCGCCAGCAATTGGGCTGGGAACCCAAAACCACTTTCCCGGAATTGGTCAAAGAAATGGTGACCATGGACCTGTTAGAAGCTGAAAAAGACGAGCTGTGCCTGCAAAAGGGCTTTCAAACTTTTAATCAGGCTGAATAAGGCCTTTCTGAGGATTATCAGTAATCAAACGAGATGTCTGACTCCATAGCGACAATTGCCGGATCCGAGCAGCAACCCGGAATTATTCCCCGGGATGCATGTATCTTTCTGGCCGGACATCAGGGTATGGTTGGCTCTGCAATCTACCGCTGTCTGCAGGCTCAGCATTATACGAACATCATCACGCGATCCCATGATGAATTGGATCTAGTCGATCAAGCCGCGGTGCGTCAATTTTTTGCAGATGAGAAAATTGATGCGGTTATTTTGGCCGCCGCCAGAGTTGGCGGTATCCAGGCCAACAACACCTATCGGGCCGAGTTTATTTTTGAAAATATCATGATCCAGACCAATGTTATTCACGAGGCCTATCGATCCGGTGTCAGGCGCTTATTGTTTTTGGGCAGTTCCTGCATTTATCCGAAATTTGCCGAACAGCCCATGCGCGAAGAGCAACTGTTAACCGGTGTTCTGGAGTCCACGAACGAGCCCTATGCCATTGCCAAAATTGCCGGCATTAAGCTGTGTGAATCTTACAATCGTCAGTACGGCACCCATTACCGTTCAATCATGCCCACCAATTTATATGGGCCCAATGATAACTTTGACTTGGAAAACTCACATGTCTTGCCGGCCATGATCCGCAAGTTTCACTTAGCCAAACTTGCATCTCAGGGAAATTGGCAGCAAATAAAAAAAGACGAAGATGTTTATGGGCCCATTTCGGCTGAATTTAAAGAAGGATTAAAGGCGATGGCAGCGGCAAAGCGTGATGCCTCTGGCTCGCCGCCCGCCATTGAGCTATGGGGTAGCGGTCGACCGAAACGGGAATTTTTGCATGTTGATGATCTAGCAGCTGCCTGCCTGTTTGTGAGTAATCTGGCTGATGACGTTTATGCAGCGGGTTGTGCCGCTTTAGATCAGCAGCCCCACTCACCCGTTCAGTCGGTGCCCTCGGATTCGGCTAATTCTGATCTGACCGACCGAGACCGGGTGTCTCACATCAATGTGGGCAATGGCAAAGATATTCACATTGCCGAGCTGGCTCAAATCGTTCAAGCTGTTGTCGGCTATGAAGGCGCCGTTCGCTGGAACACTGCTAAACCGGACGGTACGCCGCGCAAGTTGCTGGATATTACCCGCATAACGCAACTGGGATGGTCACCCCGCATCGGTCTGAATGAAGGCATAAAACGCACCTATAGCTGGTATTTGGCGCAATCGGAATTACATTAAACTTCGGGGGGAATTTCCAATCAACCCAAGCCGTTTTAACGGCACATGCCGCAACTGGTTGCGGATATTCTCAGTGACGGTCACTCAGGCGGTGCTGTTTCGAGGTTTGATCATGTCCATATTTTAGCGCACGGTCACCTGAACGCAAACCACTTGATAAGATCCATGTGGTCATGCGGGTCAAGCTTAAGAAAAGGAGGATAAATGCAGATTATTGAAGCCCGAAAAACGATACAACTTGTAGTTGTCGGACTCATCGTGGTAATGCTTATGGCAGTCGGAGGTTGTGCATCAAATAAAAAGAATAAGACCGTTACGGCACCCTCAACCCAGGGCAGCTCCGGGGTTCCGGCCTTATACTATGATTTTGGCGATGTTCTGGTCCCCAAGGAGCTCAAGGTTGATAAAAAGTCTTCTTTTATTTATCAAACCGAGGGTTTTTCTGCCGGTGTTCTGGTTTTAAAGGGCCGGATTGATTCCAGCTCTCTGATTTCATTTTTTGATAAAAACATGGCCAAGGATAATTGGCAGATGATCAGCTCATTTAAATCCGATCGGACCATGTTGCTGTTTCAGAAAGCCCAACGCTGGTGCGTTATGAATATCAATGATGAAACGTTTAATACCTATGTCGAGATCTGGGTGGCCCCGACGACCAGAGACAGTGCATCCGGCTTGCTGAAATAAAAAACGGCTCATCTGGCCAAAACTTTAGGTCCAGCACGGCGGTTGGCGCTGATGGGCCATTGCAGGTAAAAAATGCAATCATGACCAACGTATCCTTTCAAAATAAAAATATTATCCTGGGTGTCAGCGGCGGCATTGCAGCTTATAAAAGTGTAGAGATTCTCAGACGCTTAACCCAGGCCGGAGCCAGCGTGCGGGTCATTATGACCCAAAGTGCCCAATGGTTTGTGGGGGCGCTAACGTTTGAAGCCCTTTCGGGTCAACCGGTTTTCAAAGATATGTTTGCCGATGACCACGAGGCCTCGATTCGGCATATTGATTGGGCTCAGGCGGCCGATGGCGTCATCATCGCACCGGCTACCGCCAATACGATTGGTAAACTGGCCCAAGGTATTGCCGATGACGCCCTGAGTACCTTTATGCTGGCCGTAACGGCCCCGGTTCTGATTTGCCCGTCGATGAATAGCCATATGTACGCGAGCAAAGCGGTTCAACGAAATCTTGACACACTCAGGTCTGATGGATATTTTGTAATGGATCCCGGATCCGGCGAGCTTGCTTGCGGCACCACCGGCCCGGGAAGACTCCCCGAACCAGACGTCATTGTTGATCGATTTCTCAGTTGTTTTGCACCCAGTGATCTGGCCGGAAAGAAAATCGTTGTCACTGCCGGCCCCACCATTGAACCCATTGATCCGGTCAGATTCATCAGCAACCCTTCATCCGGAAAGATGGGTTATGCCATTGCTCGGGCTGCAGCACAGCGGGGTGCTGAGGTCGTCCTTGTTACCGGCCCCACGCATCTGCCCGACCCGGCCAATGTGACCATGATTCGGATTCGGACAACGGACGAAATGGCCGAGGCCGTATTTCGAGAGTTTGAAAATGCGGATGTGGTTATTAAAGCAGCAGCTGTTTCCGATTACGGACCCCAGGAGAACGCCGATCATAAAATTAAAAAAGGCCAGAATGAATGGGTTTTGCCGCTCAAACAGAACCAAGATATTCTCCGGGCCCTGGGCCGCCAAAAAACACACCAGGTGCTGGTTGGATTTGCGGCCGAAACCAGAGACCTAGAACAAAATGCCATTCAAAAACTGGCTGAAAAAAACCTGGATATCATTGTCGGCAACCTCGTGGGGTCTCCTGATTCCGGTTTTGAATCCGATACCAACACGGTGACGTTTTTCTTCGACGACGGTGCCCGAGAAGAATTACCATCGATGGAAAAACAGGCGGTTGCGCATATTCTGCTGGACCGGATTGTTGAAAAAGCGCTGCGTTCTGCAACCAAATAAAAAGGACTTGAAAACGATAAGCTCTGGGTTGTCGTGGCCTCAAGATCTCAAATAATTGAATCGATCGAAGCGTTAAGCCATTCCCTTAAGCGTCTCTCCCGAAGCGGACATCGTGGATTTGATTGCCATCCCGATAGTCTTGCAAAATTGTCCGCCTGGGGTGTGGCACCGCAAAAACGCTTTGAGACCCTTACGGATATTCGCCTGGAATTGGGCGATTGCCAGCGTTGCAGGCTGGCACAGCATCGCCGCAACATTGTCTATGGTTCCGGCAGTTCGACGGCGAAACTCGTATTTGTGGGCGAGGGACCGGGTTTTGATGAAGATCGACAGGCTGAGCCGTTTGTGGGGCCGGCCGGGCAGCTGCTGACTAAAATTATCGGTGCCATAAATCTAACGCGTGACCAAGTTTACATTAGCAACATCGTTAAGTGCCGTCCGCCCAATAACCGCAATCCGCGACCTGATGAGATTCAGACCTGTTTTCCTTTTCTGGACAGACAGCTTAACGCCATTCAGCCGCTCTTTATCTGTGCACTGGGATCGATTGCGGCGCAAACACTCATGAATACCCTCGAGCCGATATCCAAACTGAGAGGTCGATTTTACGACTACCGGGGGATAAGACTGCTTCCAACTTACCACCCGGCTTATTTGCTCCGTAATGCTGAAAAAAAAAGGGAGGTTTGGGAAGATATGAAAATGCTCATGAAGGAATATCCCTATGAAAGCTAAACCGGCGATCATCATCATGTTATCTTTCTTTGCGCTGCTGTTTGCGAGCGGCGCCTGGGCAGCCAAGGGCGATGTTTATATTGTCGCCATTAATGATGCCATTAGCCCGGGGATAGCCGAATATATAAACAGCAGCATTGAGCGGGCTGAAAAAGAAGAAGCGGCCTGTCTGATTATAGAGTTGGATACGCCTGGTGGCCTGGCCGAATCCATGCGGTTGATTATCAAAGACATCCTGGGCAGTAGTGTGCCGATTGTGGTTTTCGTGGCGCCGCGCGGTGCCCGGGCAGCTTCAGCCGGCGTTATGATCACGATGGCCGCAGATGTGGCGGTGATGGCTCCCGGGACGAACATTGGTGCGGCTCATCCGGTCGGAGCGGGGGGCAAAGATATCAGCGGTAAAATGTCGGAAAAGGTGATCAATGATATGGTAGCCCATGCCAAAAGTGTTGCCGAAAAGCGGGGGCGAAATCAAAAATGGGTGGAACAGGCTATTCGCGATAGTGTTTCAGTCACGGAAACCGAGGCCCTCAAAGAAAACATCATCGATCTTATTGCTGAAGATACCGATGATCTTATCCGGCAGCTCAATGGCCTTAAGATTGCGGACAAAGGCGAGCTAAAATTAGATAAAGCCCAGAAGGTCATCGTCGAACCCTCGCTGCGAACCAATATTTTAAAGACCATCAGCAACCCCAATATTGCCTATATTTTGCTGATGATCGGATTGGCCGGACTTTATTTTGAGCTGTCCCATCCGGGTGCTATTTTTCCGGGCGTGATCGGCGGGATATCGCTTATCCTGGCATTTTTTGCGCTGCAGACCCTGCCGGTTAATTATGCCGGTATCTTGCTTATTGCTCTGGCCATTGTCTTATTCATTATGGAGATGAAAATCCCCAGCTATGGGCTTTTAAGCGTGGCTGGTGTTCTTTCACTGCTTTTGGGCTCGTTGATGATGTTTAAGAGCACCGGGCCGGATATGAGATTGTCGCTGAAGGTCTTGCTGCCGACCCTTATCTTAATATCGGGCTTTTTTGTATTTGTGGCCGGGCTGGTATTTCGAGCCCAGATATCCAAGCCCAAAACCGGCACCAAAGGCCTTGTCGGTGAAATTGGCATTGTTAAAAAAGCCCTGACACCCGAGGGCAAAGTTTTTGTCCATGGGGAATTGTGGAATGCCAGGGCGCAAGAAGAAATAGATGAAAATCGTAAAGTTCGGGTGATTAACGTGGTTAATTTGATGCTGGAAGTTGAACTGGCGGATGAATCTTCCAGCGCTTAGTGCGCCGACGCGCTGCATGGTTGTTTCAACAACCTGTTCAATCTGAGGTCGCCATCCTTTGAAGCGCAGGTATGGCTACCTTACCGCCCATCAACCCTACCGCCATAAAAAGGAGGATAGTATGAGTCTTTTTACCCCAGTTGCCATTCTTGTACTGGTGATCTTTTTTCTATCGGCAGCGTTGCGGATTCTGAACGAATATGAGCGCGGCGTGATATTCAGGCTGGGGCGCGTCATCGCCGCCAAAGGGCCGGGGCTCATTATATTGATTCCGCTGATTGACAAAATGGTCAAGGTCAGCCTGCGTCTGGTCGCCATGGATGTGGATCCGCAAGATGTGATCACCAGAGACAATGTTTCGGTTAAAGTCAATGCCGTTATCTATTTTAGGGTGATCGATCCCATCAAAGCGATTGTGGAAGTTGAAAATTACAGTTATGCCATGTCACAGCTGGCTCAAACCACTTTGCGGAGTGTCTGCGGGCAGTCTGAACTGGACGACTTACTGGCCGAGCGGGAAAAAATTAACACCGAACTGCAGGAAATATTGGATACCCATACCGATCCCTGGGGCATTAAAGTGGCTACAGTTGAACTTAAACACATCGATTTGCCGGGAGAAATGCAGCGGGCGATTGCGCGTCAGGCAGAGGCCGAGCGGGAAAGACGTGCCAAGGTCATTAATGCCGAGGGTGAATATCAGGCTGCCACAAAATTGGCAGAGGCCTCCGAAATCATCGAAAAACACCCTACAGCCCTGCAACTGAGGTATCTGCAAACCATGAATGAAATGTCAACCGAAAGTAATTCGACAATGATCTTTCCCATTCCCATCGAGCTTTTCAAGCCCTTTACTCGCCTTTTCGAAAGGGCGGATAAAGAATAAATGATTGAACTTATCGGCCTAATTTGATATCAGGCAGTCTTAAGTTTTATGCCCCATTTTGGATAATTGATTGTACCTGCGTCAGCGATAGGCGGAGGCTTTACAGCCTCCGCTTATAATTTCAAACAACGGAATAAGGAGATACAGGCAAATGAGTGAGAACCCTGAAGAAACCGGCCAAAAACCCGGGAAGGCCGCAGACACCGGCAAGGAAACACAAGCGGCTGCTGCAAAAGAAGACAATGCCGCGGAAAAAGCGCAGGAGGATGCTGCTCATTCCGAAGACACGGTTGAAGCGACCGGGGAAAAGCCGGCCAAGGCGCCACAGGAGTCATCCCCCACCAAAGACAAGCCACTGGAAAAGATGACGGTAAAAGAGCTTCGCGAGATCGCCAAAGACATGCCGGGACTAACCGGTGTGCATGCCATGAAAAAAGATGACTTGATAAGCGGAATCAAAGCCGCCAAAGGCATCAAAGATGAACCGGTGAAAAAAGCCAGCCGCAGTATGCGGGAATTGAAGCTGCAAATCAAAGCTTTGAAAGCAGAGCGTCAGGCCGCACTGGAAGCCAAAGATAAGAAAAAAGCCACTATTTTCAGACGGCGCATTTCCAGATTAAAAAAGAAAACCCGAAAAGTCGCAGCATAGCGGCAACGTTAATCGTTAATAAGACAAATAACAAATTACCAAATAACCAATAACGACCAATGATGATTAATCCAGCTTCAGTTGCTTTCGATATCGATGGCGTCGTTGCCGATACGATGACGCTTTTTCTGGAGATCGCCCGGCAGGAATATAATCTCAATAGCATCACCTATGCGGACATCACCTGTTATAATCTGGCGGACTGTCTCGATATCGATCCAAAGATCATTGATGCTGTCGTAACCCGTATTTTGGATGGGAACTACAGTGCGCCTTTGAATCCGATTGCAGGAGCCCCTGACGTTTTGTTTCAGCTGGGTAGTCATTTTGGGTTGATCACGTTTGTGACGGCCCGTCCCTATTCAGGTCCGCTGGATGATTGGATCCATCAAACCCTTCGCTTGGATCCGGCCTCGATCGAAATTATTGCGACGGGTTCGCATGAGACCAAAGCCAGAATATTGCAGCAGCGCCAAATACAATATTTTATCGACGATCGACTCGAGACCTGTTTTTTACTACAGGAGGCCGGTATCCAACCGATTCTGTTTAAACAACCCTGGAATCGAGAGCCCCATGCCTTTTTCGAGGTGGGCTCCTGGCATGAGATAAAGAAACTTCTTGCGCTTTAGAAAAGAAACTCCGTATGGAATCCCATCCGGCAAATCCGCTGGTCGACTCCTTTATAGAGTCCCTGGTCACGGAAAAAGGGTATTCAGATCATACCTGCCGCGCCTACCGCAAGGATCTCAACGATTTCTTTGCCTTTGCGGCCGATTATCTCCAGCCCCGCAAACCCTCTCACAAACGGCCTCTGTCAGTGGCACTAGAGCAGATTGACGGGATTATGATCAGAGGGTACCTGGGGTTGTTGCATCGCAAGAACAAAAAAACAACTGTTGCCCGCAAGCTTTCCGCCATTCGATCCTTTTTCAAGTACTTGGAAAAAAGAGGGCATATTTCCGAAAACCCGGCCCAGCATGTCATGACACCCAAACAGGATAAAACCATACCGGTTTATCTTTCGGTGGATGACATGTTCCGATTGCTGGATTCGATCCAGGCTGATACGGTGCTGGATCTAAGGAATCGCGCCATTTTTGAAACCCTTTATTCCAGTGGCGTTCGCGTCTCCGAGCTGACGCAGATGAATTTGGCGGATGTGGATTTCAAAGGTGCATTGATCCGGGTGCTTGGCAAAGGCAACCAGCAGCGAATGATACCCCTGGGTCAGAAGGCGTTAACTGCCATAAAGGCTTATCGGAATCTGCTGCAAGAGAAAAGCGGCTCGGAAGCCGCAGCTGACGGGCCTTTATTTTTGAACCGGTTTAATAAGCGCTTGACCCCGCGCTCGGTTGCTCGAATTTTAAAACAACTGGTCACTGCTGTGGGGCTTTTGACACCGGTGTCACCTCATGCACTGCGGCATACCTTTGCCACCCACATGCTGGATGCGGGCGCGGATTTGCGTGCAGTGCAGGAGTTATTAGGACACAAGAGCCTTTCGACGACCCAGAAATATACGCATGTCAGTATTAATCACTTAATGGAGACATATGACAAGGCACATCCGCGCAAGTAATGGTATGCCGCCCCGGATGTGTTTTATAAAAATATGTGGAAAAATACAAAAACTTGGATCATAATGGATGGCGGCCGGCATTGTGTTGAACAGACAAGCATTGACACAGTCGGTTCGGTCGATTTTTATGCCGCTATTGTACCAGACATATTTTGATTAAGATAAATTTAATTTCCCATCAATTTTAAGGTAACAAGATAATTTGAGGGACATGATGGAAATGCACGGGACAACTATTTTAGCTGTCAGGCACAATGATAAAGCAGCGGTTGCCGGCGATGGCCAGGTGACGCTAAACAATAATGTCATCAAACATCAGGCCAAAAAAGTTAGAAAGATTTACCAGCAAAAAATTATTGTCGGATTTGCCGGCGCTACAGCGGATGCCTTGAATCTTTCCGAACGTCTGGAGCACAAACTCGAGCAGTACAATGGGAACCTGACACGCGCAGCTGTTGAACTGGCCCGTGACTGGCGAACCGATAAGTACCTGAGACGGCTTGATGCGCTTATGATTGCCGTGGACAAGAAACATATGTATCTGATTTCCGGTAACGGAGATGTGATCGAACCCGACCAGCCGATTATCGGAATTGGATCCGGCGGCGTGGCTGCCCAGGCCGCGGCGCTGGCTCTTACCGAGCATACAGAAATCAGCGCGCGTAAGATTGTCCAAGAAGCCATGAAGATCGCGGCCTCTATTTGTGTGTTTACCAACGCGCAGATTGTGGTAGAGGAACTCTAAATGAACCCATTGAAACCTTCTGAAGTTGTCGAAGAACTGAATAAATACATTATTGGCCAGGACAAAGCCAAACGCTCGGTTGCCATTGCACTGCGCAATCGCTGGCGTCGACAGCAGGTTCCTGAAGAGTTGCGTGATGAAATTGCACCGAAAAACATTATACTCATCGGCCCCACTGGCGTTGGCAAAACTGAAATTGCCAGACGTCTTTCCCGGCTAACGGATTCGCCCTTTTCAAAAGTGGAAGCATCCAAATTTACCGAGGTGGGCTACGTCGGGCGCGATGTTGAGTCCATGGTTAGAGATCTTCTCGAATTGACGATCAATATCCTCAAGTCACGGGAGCAAGAAGCAGTAAAAGATAAGGCCTGGCAGGCGGCCGAAGAGCGAATGCTGGATCTATTGTTGCCCAAATCAGGTCGACCGGTGACCCCGCGGACCGAAGACACAAAAGAAGTTCAGTTCGAGCTGGTCACCTCTGCAAATGAGGAATCATCGTCCACGCGGGAAAAATTGCGCGATATGCTGCGGCGCGGCAAACTCAATAATCGCTTTGTTGATTTAGATGTGGCCGACCGCAGCGGTCCGATGGTTGAAATTTTCTCCAATGTCGGTATGGAAGAGATGGGCATTAACTTTAAAGATATGCTCGGAGGGGTGTTTCCCAAAGCCACTAAACGTCGCAAGGTAAAGGTGCCCGAGGCACTGGATATCCTGGCCCAGGAGGAGGCCCAGGGTTTGGTGGATATGGATAAAGTCGTTAAGCAGGCCATTAAAAAAGTCGAACAATCGGGCATCATTTTTCTGGATGAAATCGACAAAATCGCCGGGCGCAACAGCGCCCAGGGGCCGGATGTGTCACGGGAAGGCGTCCAAAGAGATCTGCTGCCGATTGTTGAAGGATCAACCGTGACCACAAAATACGGGCCAGTAAAAACCGATCATATTTTGTTCGTGGCTTCCGGTGCATTTCATACCGTTAAGCCATCTGACTTGATCCCCGAGCTTCAGGGTCGATTTCCCATTCGTGTCGAGCTTGATGCCTTGGGCAAAAAAGAGTTTGTCAGGATTTTGACCGAACCCAAAAATGCCCTTTTGCTCCAGTACATCGCTTTGTTGAAGACCGAAGGCCTTGACGTTGCCTTTGAAGACGATGCCGTTGAAACCATCGCCAAGATTGCCGAAGAGGTTAATAATCGGACAGAGAATATCGGCGCTCGCAGATTGCAGACCATAATGGAGCGGCTGCTGGAAGATATTCTTTTCGAGGCACCAGATCTGCCCCGTCAACGGATTGTGATCGGCAAAGATGAGGTGGAATCCAAGCTCAAAGACATAAAAGACGATGAAGATCTGAGTCGGTACATCCTTTAGTGACAAATTGCGAAATGGGTGTTTCCGGTTTTATCCGCTTGAATTGCATATACCTTGGAAAAGACAGCATAGTGCATAGGCAAAGCGTTTGATTGTACCAAAAGAATTTTCAATGGATCAACGCTATGCGCCATGCGCTTGGCCCTGTGCCGTTCACATTTGTTGATCGACGGGACAACCAAAATTTCTCTTATTCATTTGATCCAAAATGACCCAGCACAATAATGATATGATCCCCAATGTCGCTGATATTCTCATCGAGGCATTGCCCTATATTCGACGCTTTTACGGTATGACGATTGTGATCAAATACGGCGGACATGCCATGGTCGATGAGCAGCTCAAGCAGGATTTCGCCCGCGACATTACCCTATTGAAATTTATCGGTCTGAATCCGGTGGTGGTGCACGGCGGGGGACCCCAGATCAATTCGGTACTGGACCAGATGGGGATTCGGCCTCAATTTGTGCGCGGAATGCGCCTGACCGATGAACGCACCATGGATGTGGTTGAAATGGTTTTGGGCGGCAAAGTCAACAAAGCAATCGTTCATCAGATTAATCAGCAGGGCGGCAAAGCTGTAGGTCTGAGCGGTAAAGACGGCGGCCTGATTCAAGCAAAAAAGCTTCACATCGTTAAGCAACCGGACAGCGATAAACCGCCGGAAATCATTGATCCAGGCCTGGTCGGAGAGGTTACCCATATCAACTCCGATATTATCGAAAAACTCACCCAGCAGGGATTTATCCCCATTATTGCGCCGGTGGGCGCCGGCAAAGCCGGGGAAACCTTTAATATCAATGCGGATCTAGTGGCCAGTCGTATCGCAATGGCGCTTAAGGCCGCTCGCCTTATTTTGCTGACGGATGTGGATGGCGTTTTGGATGCTGATGGTCACTTGATCAGTTCAATTAATGCAGCCCAGATAAAAAAGATGATTGACGATCAACGCATTTCAGGTGGCATGATTCCTAAAATTGAATTTGCCCTTAAAGCAATCGACAACGGTATTGAAAAAGTTCAAATCATCAATGGCACGCAGCGGCATTCCATTTTGTTGGAATTATTTACCGACAGTGGCATCGGAACAGAGGTGATGGCATGACCGCTGCACTCATGCAACGCGCGGATCAAGTAATGGCAGCCACTTATCAGCGGTTTGCGATTGCTTTTGAGAAGGGGCAAGGTAGTCAACTCTGGGACACAGAGGGACGGTCTTACACGGACTTTGTGGCCGGAATTGCCGTGTGTAATTTAGGCCATGCACACCCGCGTATCAGTGCGGCTGTCACCCACCAGGTCGAGACCCTTCTGCACGTTTCCAATCTGTATTATACGTTACCCCAGGTGGATCTAGCGGCCTGGCTGGTGGGTAACAGTTTCGCCGACCGTGTTTTTTTTGGCAACAGCGGGGCCGAAGCCAATGAGGCAGCCATAAAACTGGCGCGAAAATATTTCAAAGACCGCGGAGAAGCGGATCGCTTTCGAATCATCAGTATGGAGCGCTCGTTTCATGGGCGGACACTGGCGACCCTTTCAGCCACGGGTCAGGAAAAAATTAAAAAAGGTTTTGATCCTGTTCTACAGGGCTTTGATTTTGTACCCTTCAATGACATCGAGGCACTGCGTGCCCGCATTAGCTCGACGACCTGTGCGGTTATGCTCGAACCGATTCAGGGTGAAGGCGGTGTTCGCTTACCGGATGAAGATTATTTGAAAACGGTCAGACAAATTTGTAATGATACGGGTGCGCTACTCATATTTGATGAAATTCAGACCGGAATGGGACGGACCGGAAAGCTATTTGCTTATCAGCATTTTGGCATCGAACCGGATGTCATGACCTTGGCCAAGGCGCTGGCGAATGGTTTGCCCATCGGAGCGATGCTGGCGCGTGAATCCATAGCCAGCGCTTTTGGACCCGGCGCCCATGCCTCGACTTTCGGCGGAACCCCCATTGTGACGGCTGCAGCCATTGAAGTTTGCAGGATTCTGATGGACGATGGGGTTATCGAAAAGGGCAAGGCTGCCGGAGCGTATTTCAAAGAGCAATTGCTGGCCTTAAAAGACCGGCATGCCGTAATTGAAGACGTGCGCGGCAGAGGGCTTTTGCTGGGCATGAAACTTAAAGTTGACGGTGCGCCGATCGTCAAACAATGTATGCAAGAGGGTTTTTTAATCAATTGCATTCAGGATCGTATTTTAAGATTTATTCCGCCGTTAATCATTACCCGGAAAGAAATTGATCCGCTGATTGCATGCCTCGACAACATTTTTTCTGAAATGTGAATGCCAAAAAATACGAATCCTTCGACTCATTCAAGCAAGCGCATGCAGAATTTAACTGAGGGGTAGAGGCGATTTTCTTAAATCGATCGAGGAATGAATCATGCACGACTTCTTCGTGCAAGCTCATGATTAAGAGAACGTAGCGAAAGAACAGAATTCAAATATAAGAAAACGCGGGGGTATCTGTATGACGACACATCTGCTGACATTGGCTGACCTGGCCAAAGAAGAGTTTGAGGCTTTTTTTAAGCGAGCGATCGAGCTCAAGGAAAAACAGCAGAAGGGCGCGGCCATACCAACGCAGGCCGGTAAAAGCCTCGGGCTGCTGTTTGATAAACCGTCGACCCGCACCCGGGTCTCTTTTGAGACCGCCATGGTGCAGTTGGGAGGCTCGCCGCTATTTATCAGTTCTAAAGATACGCAAATGTCAAGGGCTGAACCCATCAAAGATACGGCCAGGGTGCTTTCGCGTTATCTGGATGCTTTGGCGATTCGCACCTTTTCGCAAGAGACGATTGAAGAATTTGCGCGATTTTCGACCATTCCGGTGATCAATGCTCTGACGGATACCTATCATCCCTGCCAGGTCTTGAGTGATTTGCTAACGGTGATCGAGCACAAAGGATCGGTTGAAAATCTAAAGATTGCTTGGATCGGCGATGGTAATAATATGGCCCAATCCTGGATTAATGCAGCCGCCGTCCTGGGCTTTGAGCTTCATTTGGCGTGTCCCAAGGATTATTTCCCGAATTCAAAAATTATGACCGCTGCCATGAAAAAATCGAAGGCCAAGATTGCCCTTGACACGGATCCCATCGCTGCCATTAAAAATGCAGATGTGGTCAATACAGATGTCTGGGCCAGCATGGGGCAGGAGGCTGAACAGGAGGCGCGCAAAAAAATATTTGCCCCTTATCAGGTGAATGCTGCTTTGCTGGAAAAAGCCGCCAAAGATGCTATTGTGCTGCATTGCCTGCCGGCCCATCGCGAAGAAGAAATTACCGATGCGGTCCTGGAGGGACCGCAGTCGGTTGTCTGGGATCAATCCGAGAACAAGCTACACATGCACAAGGCTATATTGGATATACTTTTATGTAAATAGTATTTATCTAAAGAAAAACAACGCTCATAACTTCGATGTAAGTTAATTCATGCTGCGCATATTACTCGGGTTGAGCCCGTTAGCCGGCTTGGCCGTAAAAAATAAAAGAAGTTATTCTTGAGCTCAACCGGCACAACGGGATGAGTGCAAAGCGGAGGTAATTAATTTGACTGCTAAAATTAACAAAGTGGTGCTGGCTTACTCCGGCGGACTGGATACATCGGTCATTCTTAAGTGGCTCATTGAAACCTACAATTGTGAGGTGGTTACGTTTTCAGCCGCCATCGGGCAGGAAGATGATCTGGAAGAGATCAAAGAGAATGCCCACAAGACCGGTGCATCCAAGGCGTACATCGAGGATCTGACCGAGGAATTTGTTAGGGATTACGTGTTTGCGGCTTTTCGGGCCAATGCCATATACGAGGGGCAGTATTTGCTGGGTACGTCTCTGGCCAGGCCGCTGATTGCAAAGCGTCAGATCGAAATCGCTCACCTTGAAAAAGCCGATGCGGTCAGTCATGGAGCCACCGGCAAAGGCAATGATCAGGTCCGATTCGAACTGGGGTACCTGGCACACGATCCCGGCATCAAAATAATTGCGCCCTGGCGGGAGTGGGACTTGAACTCACGCACCGCCTTGATGGATTTTGCCGCGCGGCATGGCATCGCTGTTCAGGCCACGCATGACAAACCCTACAGTACGGATTCCAACCTATTGCATATCAGCTATGAGGGCGGCATTCTTGAAGATCCCTGGGCCGAAGCGCCTGAAGATATCTTTACCTTGACGGTTTCACCCAAGCAGGCGCCGGATGAACCCGAAATCGCCGAGTTGACATTTCAAAGCGGCAATCCGGTCAGGCTGAACGGCGACGAACTGACGCCGGCGAATATGCTCAAGACCTTAAACACGCTTGGCGGCAAACACGGCATCGGCCGGGTGGATCTGGTTGAAAATCGATTTGTGGGGATGAAATCCCGTGGTGTTTATGAAACCCCCGGCGGCACCATTTTGCGTGCTGCGCATATGGCAATGGAATCCATTACCCTGGACCGCGAGGTCGTGCATCTGAGAGATTCTTTGATCCCCAAATATGCGCAGCTGGTATACAATGGTTTCTGGTTTGCACCTGAGATGAAACTGTTGCAAAACATGATTGACATGACCCAGCAGAATGTAACCGGAACCGTGCGTCTTGAATTGTATAAAGGTAATTGCCATATTTTGGGTCGCAAATCCGATCGCTCTCTGTATCGGGAAGATTTTGCCACGTTCGAAGACGACCAGGTGTACAACCAGAAAGATGCCGAAGGCTTTATCCGTTTAAACGCCCTGAGACTAAGAATTCAGAAGTTAATCGAAAAATAGGCACAGGCTGATCCTATCTTCTGGGCTGAATCCAGGCAGATAAGTTTTCACCACGAAAGCACGAATGGATAAAAGCACGAAAGCGAAAAAGAAGAAATTCGTGTTTTCGTGATAAAAAGATTCACAAAACCATACAGATTCTCTATTCAGATAACCAATAACCAGAAACGAATAACCAATAACGTTATCGCCATGTCAGAAAAACTCTGGGCCGGACGGTTTCAAGAAAAAACCGCTAAAAGCGTTGAAACATTTACGTCTTCAATCGATGTCGACCGACGCCTGTATGCCTATGATATTCAGGGCAGTATCGCGCATTGCAAAACACTGGCAAAAGCCGGCATTATTTCATCTAAAGAGGCCCGGGAGTTGACGGCTGGCCTTAAAAAAATCAAGCTGGAAATTGAGGCCCAAACATTTGACTACCATCATGCCCTGGAAGATATTCATACCCATATCGAAACCCGCCTGGCAGAAATGGTGGGTCCGGTGGCCCAGAAACTACATACCGCCAGAAGCCGTAACGATCAGGTTGCGTTGGACGTACGACTGTATCTGAGGGATACAGTTGCTGCAATTATCCAGCTTCTAGGCCGATTGCAAAAAGCTGTGGTGCGCGTGGCCAAGCGCCATATCGAGACCGTGATGCCGGGCTACACCCATCTTCAGCGGGCACAGCCGGTTTTGCTGGCCCATCATCTGATGGCCTACTATGAAATGTTTTCAAGGGATACGGAACGCCTGCAAGGTTGCCTGACGCGCATCGATGTCATGCCGCTGGGTAGCGCGGCGCTTGCCGGCACACCCCATCCGATCGACAGGAAATATACCGCCGAGTTATTAGGCTTTAAAAAGGTTTCAGACAACAGCATGGATGCCGTGGCCGATCGCGATTTTATGATCGAATTTGCATCAGCAGCCAGTATTTGTATGATGCATTTAAGCCGACTGTCGGAAGAGCTGATTATGTGGTCTTCATCAGAGTTTAACTTCCTTGAATTACCGGATGCCTTTGCCACCGGCAGCAGCATTATGCCTCAGAAAAAAAATCCAGATGTTGCTGAACTGGTCAGAGGCAAAACCGGTCGCGTATTCGGCGACCTGATGGCCCTGCTGACCTTAATGAAAGCTTTGCCGCTGGCCTATAATCGCGATATGCAGGAGGATAAAGCATTGCTTTTTGATGCGGTCGATACGTTAAGCGCCTGCATTGACATAACGGCTCAATTGCTGCCAAAGATAAAATTCAACAAAGCCAGCATGCAGGCGGCCGTTAGTCGAGGATATCTGAATGCCACCGACTTGGCTGATTATCTGGTGACCAAAGGCATGTCTTTCAGAGAGGCTCACCATTGTGTCGGACAGATCGTGCGTTATGCCGTTCGCAGCCGCAAAGAACTGCATGAGCTTTCTTTGGTCAAGTTGCAGAAATTTTCCAATCGAATCGAAGGCGAGATTTTCGACTTTTTGAAAACCTCACAGATGATTGATCGGCGCAAAACAATCGGCGGTACGGCCACACGGTCGGTGAAGGCTGCCATTAGAGCCGCCGAAAGAAAGCTAAAAAAACGTTAACTGATAAAAATGACCCGTGTTTAACTGCGAGCCCCCAAATACAGGGCGTTATCTGTATCGCACATGGCTGGTTTGCCTATTCGTGACGATCGCCGGGATAAGCTTGGTATGGCTGGGTTGTGGGAAAAAAGGTTCACCGCGGCCGCCGAAACGGCCATTGCCACCAGCAGTTGAAGATCTGCGTTATGCCATCCAGGGCGATATGGTTGAACTCAGCTGGACCCATCCCACAACAGCAGGAGGCATTTTTTCCGAACCAGCCTCAATTAAAGTGTTTCGGGCCGTATTATCGGGTGAAGAAATCAAATGCGAAAATTGCCCGGTGCGTTTTGAGGTCGTGGCTGAGATACCGATGCATATAAAAGCGTCCCGGAAAAAAGCTCCTCGCACGCTTCGTTATAGTGAGAAGATCGATCCAGGCTATCGATATCTCTATAAGGTGATCGTCTTTGATGAATACGGCATCGGCAGCCAGAATTCAAACATCGTTCAATTCGACCCCTAATGGAATTGGGTTAAACTCAATTCCATTATAAAGGTAAAACATGAATCATTTCACCTATCGCGAAAATCAATTATATTGTGAAGATGTCCCGATAGAAAAAATCGCCGCTACAGTCGGCACGCCATTTTATTTGTACAGTCATGCAACTCTGACCCGGCATTTAAACGCGTTTCGAGACGCCTTTGAGAAAATCGACCATTTGGTGTGCTTTTCTGCCAAGGCCAACACTAACTTAGCCATTTTAAAATTATTTGCTGATCGCGGGTGTGGCCTTGACATCGTATCGGGGGGAGAGCTTTACCGCGGACTGCAGGCCGGTTTTACGCCTGAACGGATTGTCTACTCCGGAGTGGGCAAGCGTGTCGATGAGATCGACGATGCGCTCAAAGCCGGAATCCTCATGTTCAATCTGGAATCTATAGATGAGCTAAAACTGATTGACCAGCGCGCCGGAAAATTAAATCAGCGGGCACGAATAGCCATCAGGGTCAATCCGGATGTAGATCCAAAAACGCATCCGTATATTTCGACGGGCCTTAAAAAAAATAAATTCGGCATTAATACCGAAGCGGCTATCGAGGGTTACCGACTGGCAGCCAGGCTCGCGCACATTGACATCATTGGTATTGATTGTCACATCGGATCACAGATAACCGATGCCGCCCCCTTTGAAGATGCGCTCCAAAGCGTTAAATCATTGATGCTGAGCATAAAATCCGAAACCGGCATTGATATCAAGTATATCGATATGGGTGGCGGACTGGGGATTACCTATGGCGATGAAAGCCCGCCGTCCTTAGAAGAATATGCAAAGGCCTTCATGCAAAGCCTTGAAGACATGTCCGTAACGCTTATTCTGGAGCCGGGAAGGGTATTGGTCGGCAATGCCGGCATCCTGATAACCCGCGCTTTATACAATAAAGACGGCCAGGACAAAAAGTTCATTATTGTTGATGCTGGTATGAACGACCTGTTGCGACCGACCCTTTACGATGCCTTTCATGCGATTGAACCGGTCGTTCGTAGCAAGACACCGAAAACAGTCGCCGATGTGGTCGGACCCATTTGTGAAAGCGGCGATTTTTTGGCTGTCGATCGCAGCCTGACCGAGGTAAACAGCGGTGATCTTCTGGCCGTTATGAGCACCGGTGCCTATGGCTTTGTCATGTCTTCAAATTACTGTTCGCGCCCCAGAGTTGCTGAAGTGATGGTCAAAAAAGACCAGTTCCATGTTGTCAAAAAAAGAGAAACCTACGCGGATCTCGTCCGCGGTGAATCGCTTCCGCCTTTTTTGGGGGACTAGAAGCTATTCCAACCCCCTTTGCAGCCGGTTTCCGGCTTTTGAAAAGCGCCAAGCTTGCTACTCTAAATCTTGAAAACTCGGGCTAACGCGCCTGTCGAGTCAAACAGTTCAAGATTTAATGTTCCGCTACGCTAAGCGCTTTTAGCAAAAGTCCGCAAAATTAGCCTCAAAGGGGTATTGGAATAGCACATGATTTATCGATTCAACAATACCACGCTAGGGATTCAGGGCAGCATTTCTTGTCCGCTCCTGACGTGCGCCGTGAACCGTGTGTCATGCGCCTGTTTTTTAACAACGATAACCCTTAAGTACGTGGCCTTCGATAATTGGCAAAGGAAGAATATGGACCCAATTCCATTTTATAAAATGAGCGGTGCCGGCAATGACTTTATTATCATAGACAACCGTGACGGGAAGATTAAAGACACACCTTTGGCCGACTTTATCAGCAGTGTCTGCCGGCGCAAGATGTCAGCTGGGGCCGATGGGCTTATTTTAATCGAAACCTCTGAGACACATGATTTTCGCTGGCGATTTTTTAATTCCGACGGCAGCAAGGCTGAAATGTGCGGCAACGGCGCCCGCTGTGCGGCCCGGTTTGCCCATGTGACCGGTATTGCAGGTAACACATTGTCTTTTGAAACCATGGTCGGCGTTGTCAGCGCCCAGATTAAGGATGACCGCGTCAAGGTACAGATGCCGGAACCCTCAGACCTTAAACTGGGTTATCCGCTGGAATTATCAAAGCAGTCCCTGGAAATTAGCAGCATTAATACCGGTGTGCCGCACGTTATTGTCTTCATGGAGCAAGTTGATGATCTTGACGTTGTCGAATTGGGCCGTGAGATTCGGCGGCATCCCAATTTTGCGCCGGTCGGCACCAATGCGAATTTCGTAAAACGTGCTAAAGACAATTCAATTGAAATCCGCACCTATGAAAGGGGTGTTGAAGATGAAACCCTGGCGTGTGGAACCGGCGCCATTGCCAGCGCGATCATATCAGCCAGACAGTTTAACATGGCTTCACCCATAGATGTCAGGACCCGCAGTGGCGCTCACCTGACCATTCATTTTGATAACAGCGAAGGTCGATTCAGCAATATCTACATGGAGGGTGATGCCCGAATTATTTACACGGGTGAGCTTCAGCCGGAGGCTTGGCAATAGAAATTATGCATCTGCCCACGCCAAGACGCCAAGGCGCAAAGCTGATTTAAGTTTTTTTGTTTTTTTCTTTGCGTCTTTACGCCTTTGCGTGAGATATATGTATTTCCTCATGAAAATGCACATTGCATACATTTCGGTGGGCTCCAATATGGGAGACCGCCTGCAAAATTGCCGCCAGGGGATTACAGCGCTCACGCAGACGGGCAAGTCGCGTGTTGTTGCGCAATCGCGTATTTATATGACCGAACCGGTGGATTATAAAGATCAGGACTGGTTTATCAATATGGTGGTCAAGCTCGAGACCCCGAATGATCCGTATGAATTACTCGATAAAATCAAAAGAGTGCAGCGGGCTGCCGGTCGCAAGCGAGACCTGATTCGCTTTGGTCCGCGGGTGTTGGACTTGGATATCCTTTTCTTTGACGATCTGGTCCTTGAATCAGACCGTCTGGTGGTGCCCCATCCACGGATGCACCAAAGACGTTTTGTCTTAAAGCCGATCTGTGATATAGATCCTACGATCGTTCATCCGGTTCTGAAAAAAGATATGCAATCTCTACTGAATGGGCTGGGTAAGGATGAACAACAGGTAATTGAATATAAATGATCAAATTTTTAATACTCTTAGCTGTGGGCTATTTGCTGTACCGATCAATGAAAAACTGGATGTTTCCAGATGCCCGTCAGAAAAAGAACGTATCCTCGCGAGCAAACGGACAAATCGATGATGTCATGATCAAGGATCCGTTTTGTGAGACTTATTTCCCGCGGCGCAATGCGGTTAGTCTGAAAATGAACGGGAATGTCTATTATTTTTGCAGCAAGGCCTGCCGGGATAAGTACATCGCCCGACATTCCGACAAAACTTGAAATGGTAATGAATAGTTCATGACAACTTTCCAAAACTTAATCCACGGCCCCAATCTGTTGACCCTGTTTCGTATTGCAGCAGTGCCGATTATTATAATATTGATGCTGTTTCCCAACAGATTTTGCGTCTTTGTCGCGGCCCTGGTCTTCAGCGCGGCCGCCATTACAGATTATCTGGATGGTTTTTATGCTCGCAAACGAAACATGGTGACCACACTTGGCAAGATTATGGATCCGGTTGCCGACAAGCTTCTGGTTTCATCGGCCTTCATCATGCTGGCTGCATTGAACTGGGTCCCGGCCTGGATGGTCTGCATTATTATCGGCCGCGAATTGGCCGTAACCGGTCTGCGCAACATCATCGCCGAAAAAGGTGAAGATTTGTCTGCTTCCAATCTAGGAAAATTCAAAACCGGCTTTCAGATCGCAGCGATTATTCCCTTGATGATCCATTTTCCATTTTTTGGCCTTAATGTCCAGGCGATTGGTAACCTATTTTTATGGGGAGCGCTGGTGTTCACCATATGGTCGGGTGTGGACTATTTTGTCCGTTCCAGAAGTCTCTTGCAAGGCTGAGCTTTTTT